>DATHFS010000370.1:0-2648 GCA_035317975.1 Cyclobacteriaceae bacterium
TCAAATACAACGATATCGGCAAAATTTCCGGTCTTCAGCATTCCTCTTTTTCCGATCTTCAGGTTTGAAGCCGGCAGGGAAGTGAGCCTTCTTACGGCCTCTTGCAGTGTCATCAGTTTTTCTGTCCGAACGTACTTTCCCAGGAACCGGGCAAAACTTCCATACATGCGGGGGTGAGTCCCCTCGTCGGTAAAAGGTTTTTCAGCTGCCCTGGATGCTGCATCCGAACAAATGCTGACGTAGGGCAACTGCAGCATGCGTTTTACATTGTCTTCCGAGATCAAAAAGAAAATGGAAGGGATATGGGATCGATCCGCCACGATCAGGTCGATCATTGTTTCGTCAGCCGGTTTTCCATGGAGCCTTGCAATTTCGTCAAGCCTCTTGCTGCGGTACAGTTTGTTAAGCGAGTCCTTCCTGAACCCTAATATCATCACTTTCCCGGGATCGGAGTTTTTGGTGGGGATGCCGAGCTTCAGCTCTTCTAATACTTTCTTTCTGATAACCGGGTTCTTTAACCGTTTTATCATGGGCTTCATCCCGCCCTCTTGAACCCAGGTAGGCAACCGCGAACCGAGGCCCGTACCGCTTGCATCATAGGTATACATATCGGCTGTGATCTTCAACCCTGCTTTCTGCGCACTGTCGATCCTGGCAATCACGGTGTCGATCTTATTCCAATTCCATGCCTGGTTGATTTTCAAATGATAGATTTCCGCGGGAATGTTTGCTTCTTTCGCGATACGAAAGGTTTCATTCAGTGCCCCGTAAATCTTGTCACTCTCACTGCGCATGTGTGTGATGTACATCCCTCCGTAGTGTGATGCCACCTTGCTCAATTCAATTAACTCTTCTGTAGAGGCGTAATCGGCAGGAGCATAAATCAAGGATGAACCAAGCCCCATCGCGCCGTCCTCCATGGCCTCGCGAACAAGCGATTTCATTTGCTCCAGTTCCCGGGTGGTTGGTCTCCGGTTTTCATAGTCCAATACATACAACCTTACCGTGGTGGCGCCGACAAACGATGCAAAGTTAGGCGTCGATCCTTTCTTGTACAGGAGATCAAAATAGTCGCCGAGCGTTCTCCATGGCGCAGAGCGCGTCGAATCTTTTTTAGGCCCCGGGCTCAGGCCTTCGCCAAAGACTTCCAGTGTCACCCCCTGCTTGATGTCGCTCATGGAACGACCATCGGTTAGCAAACTCCCGTCGGCCCAGCTGAGCATATTGATGAAGCCGGGGGCTACAGCCAGCCCCGCTGCATTAATTTCTTTCTTTCCTTTGAATTCCGACAAATCGCCGATGGCAGCAATGGTATCGCCAAGGATGGCGACATCTCCTGAAAAAGGATCCCTTCCCGAACCGTCATAGACGGTCCCGCCCCGGAGAATCAGGTCATAGGTTATTTCTTGTTCCTTCGAGCGGGTTGAAATGCATGCCCCTACCGCCAGAAGAGCGGAAAGAGTCCATAGTCTGGAGTACATAGTCTTGAGTCCCTGGTTCTTAGTCGTTAGTCCCTAGTCCCGGTAGGACTGCATAACTCTTAGACATCAGTTGAATGTAACTACGGACTCAGATCTGAGTCCGTAGTCCATAGTAGTGAGTCATGCGTCCCGGCCGCGTGAGCCCTGAAGGGGTGATAAAGCAATAGCGAAGGGTGAAGCCCTTCGTGAAGTTATATCGATGCCATAAAGCCCTGAAGGGGCGAAATGATGCCCTCGAGGAAGTCTGTATTTCACCCCTTCGGGGCTCCTGATTTCGCGTTCACTTTTAACACAGGGCTTCACCCTGTGCTGATATATGCCACCCCTTCGGGGCTTCAAAATTTAGCGGACATCGTTTTTTATACAGCCTCTAAGGACTAAATACTACGTAGCGGCCCAGGCCTTATCCCCTTTCTTATACGGGATGCATCCTTCAAACTTTCCAGGAACGGGCAAATAGCGCAGGGCCTTGGTCGACCCGGGTTCGGAGGTGAAATATCCCCACAAGGTCAGTTGCTTCATCAGCGAAAAATAGTGCTGGGGGTCACCCTCTTTTTTGTTTTTATTGTATTCCTTCATTTCACTGTCTACCGCCACAAGCAGGTCATGCTTTTCGGCCGCGGCCAGGTCCATGAAGTCTTTGCTGTATTTTTTTTGCGCGGCCTCATTCAACTTGGGAATACCGGTATGGAATAGCGTCTGTTCTTTTTCTTCGTAACAGTCGGTCACGATCGCTTTCATAAACTCACCGATCTTTGCTTCCTTGGCCCCGGGAGACGCAGGAGACGCCGGCAAAATAGTTTCTCCGACTTCATCAAGGAAGGCAATGGTATCGGGCGAAAATTCCGCACTCGCGGCGGCAAGTTGCTCCGGACTCTTTTTGCAGCCGGTCAAAAACGCTTCGGCGCCAATGACCGTACCTCCCACAAGAAGTCCAACCCGGGTGATGGCATCTCTTCTATTCATATCGCTAAAATTTACAGGTTCATTTTTTTCAACTCACTCACAGCATGATCGACGGCGCGGGCTGTAAATGCCATGTAGCCCAGCGAAGGGTTCTGGCATCCGGCCGAAGTCATGAACGCGCCATCGGTCACGAATACGTTTTGGGCATCCCACACCTGGTTCCACTTATTCAACACCGAGGTCTTGGGGTCGTGGAACCAG
>DATHFS010000371.1:0-3742 GCA_035317975.1 Cyclobacteriaceae bacterium
CTCAAAGACCCGGCTAGCTTTAACGGACGGCATCATACTGTGGAAGTCGTCACCTTCATTGACTATGAGAGTTTTCATTCCTTTCACTTCAAGGCGGACTATCACAGTGATGCATACACCCTGCAGAAGGAAAAGATTACCCAAAAATTGATGAACAGCCTGGAAAAAGTAATTCCCGGTGCCAAACAACATATTGTACAAGTGGAATTAGGTACGCCTAAAACGAATGAATTTTATGTTAACACGACCAACGGATGTGTCTATGGTACGGAGAAAACACTCAGCCAAATGGGTCCATTTGCGTTTCAAAACAAATCAGAGATCAAGAACTTATTCCTGTGCGGCGCCAGTACCCTCTTCCACAGCGTAACCGGTGCTACTCTCTCCGGGGTGGCGGCAGCAGCCCGGATCCTCGATTGCCATACAGGGGATTTGTTGGTTCCGGACCAAAATCAAAACATCAGGATCTATGACGCTGAAGACAGTTCCACCTGGCCGGATTGGGTTCATCAAAAAAGGAAAGATCGAAGCGCGCGTCAAATCAGTCAATCTGATGCCCTGGAACAAAGAGTTTGAAAGGCACGGTGACTTGGCGCAGGCAATCCCCTCTAAAGTAATAATCAAGCGATACGAATGAAATGGCTCCTCCTTTCCCTTGGAATTTTTTTTGAAATCATTGCGCTGGTTTTCATGAAAAAATCAGACGGCTTCACAAAATTATTTCCCATTCTGTTGGTCTTATTGTTTTACAGTATGGCATTAGGCTGTCTTATTCTTGTCCTCCGGCAAATGGATACGAGTATTGCCTATGCGATTTGGGCCAGTGCCGGTATTCTGATCATGGCATTGGTCGGTATGCTTTGGTTAAACGAACCGGTTACGGCTATAAAAATAGTTTCCATGATTTTAATTGCGCTCGGGGTCGTCGGACTAGAACTTTTTGATTAATTAAGCGATATGATGAAGCTATTTTTGACCGGGGCTACCGGATTTCTGGGCGGTGAACTATTGGTTGAACTGGCCAAACGAACAGACGTCGATACCATTTACTGTTTAGTACGGGCACAAAGCGATGAGATGGCAGCGATGAGGCTGGCAAAAGTGTTCAACCTGCACAACGATTTTTTTGATACTAAAAAGGTTATCCCCGTTGTCGGAGAATTGACCAACCCTCACCTGGCCCAAGTGCTAAAAGACAACCCCTCCCTCAGAACGGTCAATACCATTGTTCACGCTGCAGCGAACACTTCTTTTTCGAAAATCTATGACGACAGTGTAGAACGGGTCAACATCGGCGGCACCCACCAATTATTGAAGTGGGCTCAAACCCTGGAGGACCTGGACACCTTTACGTATGTGGGAACGGCAACCATTTGCGGGTCCACCGTCAAGGAATGCGTTGTAACGGAAGACATGTCGCCCGATTTGACAGCAAAACACCTCGTGAAGTATTCCTATACGAAAATGATCGGGGAACTTATCCTCAAAGATTATTTGCCGGAAGATAAAATATTGGTTGTCAGGCCTTCCATTATCATGGGCGACAGTCGATCCTGGACGCCCCGGTCCTGCGTGATTCTATGGGCGTTGGCGACCTTTAATCAATTGCGCATGTTCCCAATGAATCCCCACAGCAAAATCGATATCATCTCGATCGACTATGCTGTCCGTAGTATTGTTGAATTGCTATTTAATACGCAGCGGAAATACGGCGTTTATCATATCTCTTCCGGAAGCGATTCGGTGACGACTCCTCAAAAACTGATCACCGCGATCAAAGATTCCTTTCCCGGTATGCCCGATTTTAAATTTGTTGCAAAGAGTTTGTGGCCGAGCATGAAGAAGTGGACAAAGAACGGCATGGTAGTCGATCTTCAAAACCCGCTCTATGAATACAGAAACTACCTGGCCTATTGGATTGATCATTTTGGGGATAACACAAAATTGCGGATCCTCTTTCACGCCCTGGAGCCTTATATGAACTTCATCGAGCTAGGTCAAATATTTGACAATTCGAGGCTACTGGAAGACACGAACCTTGAGTCTTCCGTTCCGGCTCACGTGTACGTTACCAATTCTACGCGATACATTGATTCCATCAATATATTTGAGGGGGCGATTGATTATTAACTATGGACTCAACCGCAGTGCGAACACGGCGGGCCAGAGTTTGCCCGTGACCAATACCGTCTTGCTTTTCTTTTCGTAGGCGATACCATTGAGCACATCGGCCTCCGGATTCATGGCGAGTATTTTTTGTGTCAGGGTAGATAAGTCTAGTTTACCTGCCACCTTGCCGGTGACGGGATCAATCTTAAGGATGTAGCTGGTTTGCCATTGATTGGCATAAATGTAGCCCTCTATAAATTCCAATTCATTCAGATTACCGGCTTGACCATCCACGTCATTTACGGTGAGTGTGGCCTTGCTTTTCAGACTGAGTGTATCCAGGAAATAGAGTTTTGAGGTTCCATCGCTCATGATCAGCTCCTTCCCATTGTGGGTAAGTCCCCAACCTTCCTGATCGTACTGAAATTCCCGGATTTTCCTGAAGGTCCTCAAATCATAAACAAATCCGGTGTGGTTCTTCCAGGTCAGTTGGTACAGCTTATTGTTCAGGATAGTAATCCCCTCGCCAAAATAGTTCTTATCCAATACGACCTTCTTGTTTTGTTTCCCTGACACAATATCCGCTTCCGCAATCCAGGAGTTTTCCTGGCCTGTACTTTCATAGAGCTTCCCCTGGTCAATGGCCAGGCCCTGTGTAAAGGCCGTCACATCGTGCGGAAATACCTTGACTACCGTGTAAGGCAGTAGTTTTTCTTTCGCCGATTCAGCTTTTCTTTTATCACTACACCCCACCAGCAAAAGCAGGAACAGGGAAACAAAATAGTAGTTGAAATTCATTTCTAAAATCGGTATCGTATTACTTTGCCTACTGCCCCTTGCCTACTGCCTACTGTTGTGAGAACCATGAAGCCGGGAACCACCTTGCCTACTGCCCCTTGCCTACTGTTGGGGAGTAACCATGAAGCCAGGAACCACCTTTGCCTACTGCCCCTTGCCTACTGCCTACTGTGTGGAGTAACCATGAAGCCAGGAACCACCTTTGCCTACTGCCCCTTGCCGACTGCCTACTGTTGTGAGTAACCATGAAGCCGGGAACCACCTTGCCTACTGCCCCTTGCCTACTGCCTACTTCTCATCACATGCCGGTATATCAACCCGGAAACCTTCGCCATCGCTTTTGTCGCTTTGTGCTCATCGGTCAGGTCCCTGGACAGGATCACTAAAACATACTTCCGGCCGTCGTGAAGAATGACAATCCCCGAATCATGATGAACCCCGGTAAGACTTCCCGTTTTGTGCGCCACCTTCACTTCCTTGGGAAGCCTGGCGGGAATAATTTCTGCGAACTTTTGGTCCAGTAGAATATCGATCATCGCCTGGGATGCTTGCGGATTGACCGTCTCTCCCATGGCCATTTTTTGAAAGATCACCATCAGGTCAAATGCAGTCGTGCTGTTGTTCAATCCCAGGGCATAGGCCAGCGAATCTTCGACTCCCCGCAACACCTGAATGTCGGGTGCCCCCAGGTCGCGCATCGTTTGGGTAACGTTTCCCGCCCCTACCCTTTCGACGATCAGGTTGGTGGCAAAGTTACTGCTCATCGTGATCATGGCATACACCAATTCCGTCATAGTCCGCTTTGTCCCCAGCAAGGCATAAAGTTCCTTTTCAC
>DATHFS010000372.1:0-2239 GCA_035317975.1 Cyclobacteriaceae bacterium
CTCGAAAAGGAGCTGATCCCTTATGTAGAAAGTCATTACCCAACGGCTCCGAATCGCATGCTGGTAGGTCATTCCCTGGGGGGCCTGTTTGCGATCAACGCATTGATCAACCATCCTCAGCTCTTTAACTCCTATGTCGCGATCGACCCCAGCATGTGGTGGGATAACCGGAAGCTGTTGAGTCATGCTGATACCGTGCTGTTGCAAGCCCGATTTGATAAAAAGACTCTTTTTCTTTCCATCGCGAACACCATGAAAAAAGGGATGGACACCACCCGTGTCGTGTCCGATAGTACCGGGAATACATCCCATATCCGTTCCATCCTCCATTTTGCCAAGCAGGCGAAGGCGAATGCCGGAAACGGCTTGCGGTTCGGCTGGAAGTATTATGCCAATGACGATCACGGTTCCGTTCCGCTGATTTCCGAATACGATGCCATTCGTTTCATTTTTGATTATTACAAACCGGATATTGACTATGAGACGGTTACCGTTGACTTCCTGAACCATCATTTCAAAACGGTTTCAGACCGGATCGGTTATGCCTTGCCGCCTGCGGAAGCGATGGTGAACCAGGTTGGGTATTCCTATATGAGGGAGAAGAAATTTGATCAGGCCTTTTCTTTTTTCAATCTGAATGTGGAGAATTACCCGAAGAGTCAAAACGTATTTGATAGTATGGGCGACTTCTATGTTGCCAAGGGTGACACGGCGAAGGCCATCGAAACGTACACCAAAGCCCTCACATTGGGGGAGACTCCGCACACGCGAAAGAAACTGGAGGAGCTGAAGGGGAAGAGGAAATAAGTTAAACATGAGAACGCTGAATATTTTAATATCTGACATCGAACTGGACAAATTCGGAATTAAGAAGGATACGATTTCATTTTCGGAATTTGTAGACTTGGTAAGCAAGGAACTTACGAGGCAAACTTTGAATCGATGTATTGAACTGGCTGAAAAATATGGACTTGATAAGATGACTTTGGCCCAAATTAAGAAGGGGGTTAAAGCCATAAGAAAAAATGCGAAAGGTCGTAATTGACACGAATGTATTTGTTTCTGGTTTAATTCAAAGGAGCTACCCCTATCTGATAATAAGTGAACTTTTTTTGGAGGGAAAGATTCATGTATGTATTTCAGATGACCTCCTTCAAGAGTACTATTCAGACAAGGATCGTGACGCCTAAACAATATTGGGAGAATCATAAACCATAAGAGTGAATGGCTCACCTGCCGAAGCTGTGAGAATAGATTTGTCCCGGCGATCGAGGTATTTGGCATAATCCTTGCCATTATTGGTTGGTCTCTACGTCAGTGTTCAACCTCTAAAGAAACCCCATGAAAAAGATCGTCGTTGTGTTTTTGTTGCTTCCGTTAGCAGGCATGGCCCAATTTAATAAGGGCCAGGTATTTTTAGGAGGATCAATGAGTGTCCAAAACCAATACTTCTCCAATACTAAAACCCTCAATAATGCATTTAGCATCCTTCCAACAGCCGGATATTTCATTAACGAAAAATGGGCCCTCGGTGGGTCGGCTGGCTACAGTTATTCCGATCAACGGAGTACGAACACAAATAGCCTTGGAAGCAATTCCTATACGAGCAGTTCGTTTTCGATTTCGGCAGGGATGTTTGGACGGCGTTATTTCGCGATCTCCGAACGATTCTTTTTTGTCCTGGAGGGCAATCTTAATTTCCGCCGAGGGAGGTCGTTCAGCGCATCCGAACAAAGAGATGCTAATGGAAACCTGACTTCCAGGTTAAGCTTCAATTCGCCATCGTACTCCCTCGGCGCAAGCGTTCGTCCGTTATTCATTTTCTTTCCTTTGCCCAGGTGGGGTTTGGAAGCCGGACTGGGTAGTTTGAGTGTGAGCCGGCAGGAGAACCTGTCGGATCATACCGGTGTGAATTCATCCAGTCTGAGCGTTACCGGCACGTTTGCCTTTGGAATTACTTACTATTTTAAGAGGATTTGAACTGGTCTAATGGCTAATAGCCAACCAAGCCAGGTTGTGGTACACATTCCGTACATCATTCCTCTCCAGTGCTTCCATACATTAAAGGGTCATCTTGTTCCGCCTCGCTGAAAACAGAAAGTTGGATTGAGCACGAGCTTTCTAATCGTCAAGTTTACTAGTTCCAGCGGCTGCCACCCGTACAAAAAATTGGTGACAATCTCTTCGAAGCCCCGAAGGGGTGGAATATATCAGCGCAGGGTGAAGCCCTGCGTAAAAA
>DATHFS010000373.1:0-3163 GCA_035317975.1 Cyclobacteriaceae bacterium
CTTCGCCGGCCACTTTCCTGCGATCATCGTAATAATAGACATCAAAATTCTCGGAACTGAGATACTTCCAGTCGAAGTCTTTGTACTGGATCCGGTTTTTTCCGAAGGTCTCCCGCGCCTGCTGGCCTTGCGCAGGTAAAAAGTAGAGAATCAACCCCACCGCCCACAAAAACCTGAATTTACTTCCCATGATTCCTACTCAAACTTCGAATATAACGATTTATAACGCCCGATATTAACCTCAGGTGTAATTTCACTTTCTCCCTCCAGCCAGGCCGCCAAGTGTCCCGAAAAATACGGTGCCAGGCTAACTCCCTTCGTTCCCAACCCATTGAAAATAACCCTGTTTTTATGGAGGGGGTGTGGCCCCAACAATAACCGGCGGTCGGGGGTGGTGGGCCGTATCCCCCAATTCTGGTTGATGACTTCGTAGGGAAGCCGGATTAACTCTTTCAACCGGGCCTCCAATTCTGTCCTCCCCCGAGCCGTTGTTTCAGGTGAAAGATCAAAATCATAGGTTGACCCTACGGTATAGGTGCCGGCAATGTTGCCCGGCACAATATACACACCCCGGTTGTAGATACGATTCACCGGCGGCATTTTGATCAGAAGCGTCTCTCCTTTCAAGGGCTTGATCGGAAGCCAGGAAAAAGAGCCACTACGCAAATCATCCACTCCCCTGCAATAAATTATTTTTTTTGCAGTATGACGACCGTAGGAAATTCCACCTTCCCGCTCCTGTAGTGCATCTTCTTCAAATCGCTTCTCCTCGTAGGCGCCTGCGTCTTTAAGCAAGGAGCGTACAGCCTCTACAAATAGAGAGGTATCGACATAACCGCCGTGCCGGAGAAGAACTCCACCGACGGGATCGTGTACTTGATCGGCAAACCTGGCACTCAAATAAATAGTCTCAATGTATTCAGTCATCGATGCATTCGTGCTCCTGCCCATCCACTCATTCTGCTCTTCCACAGAGCCAAACGGTCTGTACATCGGCATCGGAAAGAAAAATTTTTTCTTTAAGAGAACTTCAGCATCCTGGTAAAACGAATAGAAGTAAGGAAACAAGGTGTCCGCCTGCCAGGTCTTCGCCAGCATTTTGCCGGTAATGGGATTGAAAAGTCCTGCCGCCACAGCCGTAGAATGGTTGTGCTGCGGCTGATCAAAGACGACGATGGTTTTATTTCTGCGAAGGAGCTGTAAGGCCAGGCATGAGCCCGCCAAGCCCTGGCCTATAATGATGTAATCAAGATCAGAATTCACAGAATTATCAGAATTAATATAGGAGCTAAAAATCTGAAATTCACATCACAAACCCTCCTGGCAGGCAAGGAATTTCCAAACCTTTGTACCTTTGCACCTACTGCGGCCATGATGACCATCCAGACATTTGTTTTTAACCCGTTCCAGGAAAATACCATCGTGGCATTCGATGAAACTAAAGAAGCCGTGGTAATTGACCCCGGATGCTATGAGCCCGAAGAACGGAAGGAATTGGATGATTTTATTTCAACGCAGAAGTTGACGGTGAAGTACCTCCTCAACACTCATTGCCATATTGATCACGTTCTGGGCAATGATTATGTCAAAGAAAAATACAAAGTCAAACTTCTGATCCACGCTTACGATGAACCGCTCCTCCGGGCTGTGAAAAACTACGCACCCAACTACGGATTTGCCGGCTATCGCGAGGCGTTGCCTGATCAGTTTCTTAAAGAAGGGGATACCGTACAATTTGGAAACACCACGCTGAACGTTTTGTTTCTGCCCGGCCACTCTCCCGGGCACATCGGTTTTTATAACCGTGAGCAAAAAGTAATCCTGAGTGGCGACGTGCTTTTTGAAGGAAGCATCGGCCGCACCGACTTACCGGGCGGCGATTTCAATACACTCCTCGACAGCATCCATCGAAAACTTTTCACCTTGCCCGACGACGTGGTCGTATATCCCGGCCACGGCGGCACAACGACGCTGGGAGAAGAAAAGATCTCTAACCCCTTTTGTGCCCTCAGTCTACGCTAAAATGAAATTACTTCGTCATCTTCCGAATGCGCTTACCTGTGGCAATTTACTGTGTGGCAGCCTTGGGATACTATGGGTAACGAAATATCCCGTCGAACAGGCTGCCTATTTCGTATGGGCCGCTTGCGTTTTTGATTTTTTGGATGGCTTCGTTGCGCGGGCACTCCACGCTTCATCCCCGATCGGTAAGGAATTGGATTCCCTTGCAGACATGGTCAGTTTCGGTCTCCTTCCAACGATCGCCCTGTACACCATGATCGACTCCACGGTGGATATCGATCCGCTCTTTTCCTTTGTCGCATTCTCAATAGTCATCTTCTCCGCATTGAGGCTAGCAAAATTTAATATCGATGTGAATCAAAAGGATTCATTTACCGGGGTACCGACTCCCGCAACAGCCTTGTTCATTACCGCACTTCCATTTCTCCCGGAACCCGCCCATAGTGTGATGGATCACGGCGCAGCCCTGATGGCAATAGCCGCACTCTTGTCCTTTTTAATGGTTTCCCCATTCGTGCTTTTTGCGCTGAAATTCAAGAATTTCTCCTGGGCCGACAACAAAATCAGGTTTACCTTTACCCTCCTGGCTGTATTATTGCTCGCTGGGTGGCAGGCCGGTGCCATTCCTTTCATTATACTTTTATATATCGCTATTTCGTTAGTTAGCCGGGTACTCGGGGTCTCGTAAACAGAATTCATTGCCTTCCACGTTCAAGAAGATATCGACTATCCTTTTTGGGATTGCCTTATGGAGCCCCGTTGGCGCCCAAGCACCACCCTCCGTGTTGAGCTCGGGGTATTGGTATAAATTTTCCGTCGCCACAGACGGCGTGTATAAAATTGATTATTCCACCCTGATAAAGGCAGGCTTCAGCCCAGACCAACTTGACCCACGCCAACTGCAACTTTATGCCGCAGGAAACGGCATGTTACCCCAGTCCAATAGTGCCCCACGTATGAACAGGTTACAACAATTAGCCATGTTTGTCCAGGGTGAAAATGACGGCAAATTCGACAAAGAAGATTACATTCTTTTTTGGGGAGAGGGGCCGGATGTGCATGCTTTCAACACGTCGAAACAACTATTTGATTATCAAAACAATCTTTATTCGGATAAGAATTTTTATTTCCTCACAACAGG
>DATHFS010000374.1:0-2098 GCA_035317975.1 Cyclobacteriaceae bacterium
ACGACGCAGAAACGCAGGCTGAAACAGTATCTGGTCCTGGCATCGCGGTTGTTGTTCCTCTTCTTCCTGGTAATCGCGTTTGCTCAACCCTTTCTTCCAGCGAAGGAACAAATTACGTCCGGCAAAGACATCATCATTTACCTGGATAATTCATTCAGCATGTCGGCCCAGGCTGCTGAAAAGACCAGGGCGCTGGATGCCGCCTCCGGATTGGTGCAAGAGATTGCTAAACTGTTCCCGGCCGACACGCGATTTAGATTGCTGACCAATGACTTTGCTCCGTTTTCAAACTCGTTTAAAACCAAAACCGAACTGCTCGATCTGTTGGCACAGCTCCGGCTTTCACCTATCAGCCGGACGGCAGAAGAAATAAAACGTAAAATCGGGGATCCTGCCGGTCTGGACGTTTTCTGGATTTCCGACTTTCAAAAGTCAACCATGGGATCAAAAGAAAAACCCGGCGCGAGCGGCCAGCTTTCCCTTGACTCGCTCCACTCCTGGCACCTTATACCGATTTCTCCCGGGAAAGTTTCCAATGTATTTGTTGACTCCGTTCACCTGGAAAACCCATTTATCATCGGAGGTGAAAAGATTGTTGTCAAGGTCCGTTTGCACAATTCGGGGACGCGAAAGTCGGAGGGGCTGATCGTCAAACTTACGATCAATGGAACGCAGGCCGCCACGGCTGCCGCGACGCTGGAACCTAACAGTTCTGCGGAAGTCAGTTTTGATTTGACGTCAGGACTTAAAAACCGCAATGAGGCGAAAATAAGCTTTAATGATTTTCCGGTTAGCTTCGACAACGAATTTTATTTCACGCTCAATTTTGTTGAGAAGATAAACGTTACCGAAGTAAAGGCATCCGCAGCGTCGACCTACCTCGAAAAGGTGTATGGCAACGACCGGCTTTTTAACTTCAAGAGCTTTCAGGTCGGCAATGTTAATTATAGTCTCTTAAATCAGGCTGATCTGGTTGTCCTGAACGGCCTCCATTCCATCGACGAGGCATTGACTGCCGCCCTGACCGGGTATCAGGCTCAGTCGGGGTCGTTGCTATTTATTCCGGGCGACAAGCCTGACTTGAATTCATTCCAGCGTGTTTTGAAAATGCCCGCACTAAAACTTCTGGAAGCACCGGAGTGGATCGATCTGGACAAACCCGATTTTCAAAATCCCTTTTTTGAGAATGTTTTTGAAGAGCGAAGTCTTTCCCTGGCTATGCCGAAAGCCAGGAAACTTTTGGATTGGGGACCCGACAGATCAGCGATCTTGAAATTCCGGAACGGCCAACCCTTTCTGTCGCAAAATGAAAAGACGTTTCTGCTCGCCAGCCCATTGGAAAAAGAGTTTACCGACTTTTACAGTCATGCCCTGTTTGTACCGGTGATGTACCGCGTTGCCGCATCGGGCAGACGACATGAGAACAGAGCTTATTATACTGTAAAAGAAAATTTAGTGACGGTCAGGGCCGACAGCCTTCACGGTGAGGAACCCCTGCACCTGGTAGGCGCGCAGGAGATCATTCCGCCACAGCGCAGGGTTGGCGATAAGGTGTATTTGGAAATAGTGCAGTTTGCTATCAGTCCCGGATTCTACCGGATCATGAACCAGCAGGATACCCTCGACTTGATCGCCTTTAATCTAGACAAGGAGGAGTCCTATTTGGACCACTATTCCGGCGCCGAAGCAAAGGCCTTTCTGGGCGGAGGTAAAAATGTTTTCCTGTTTGAGGCTTCTTCGTTAAATACTTTCAGCAACGAAATAAAAGAGAGATATTTGGGGACGCCGTTGTGGAAACAGGCCCTGGTCATGGCCCTCTTGTTCCTTCTGGCCGAGGTGCTCTTGATTCGATTTCTGAAATAAAACCTGAATGAAAATACTCATCCAATCCGCAGAAATCATCGATGCAACGTCCCCATTTCATAGAAAAAAGAAGAATGTTTTGATTAATGCCGGTCGCATTACAGAGATTGGAGATAAGAACTATTCGGCAGACAAGATCATCAAGGCCGATGGAATGATTTTATCAGCCGGCTGGCTGGACCTGGGCGCCTTTGTGGGCGATCCGGGACTTGAACACAAAGAGGATTTAAGTTCG
>DATHFS010000375.1:0-7633 GCA_035317975.1 Cyclobacteriaceae bacterium
CTGGTCAGCAATCACAAATCAGCAATAAACAATCAGAAATCCCTCAAACGCATTGTTTATTTTTTATTCTTAATTTTTGATTTTTGACCGAGAGGAACCTTAGCGGCTTCGTGGCACTAGATACTTACCCTTCCCTTCGAAGCCACTGACCGGTAGATCGCTTCCACCACTCTAATATCTTTCAATCCCTCTTCGCCGGGGACCAGAACCGGCGTGCCACCCATGATCGACACGGCATCATCGTCCATTTGTTTCGCTTGTTCATTGCGGATCGGTGCGTTGAGTTTGATGCCGTCGCTGGTAATTCCATCGATGCCATTGTAGGCCTGAAAGGGGGCGAGTTTGTACCAGCCCGTTGAACAGGTTACCATTAGGTTGCCCATCTCTTTTCCAAAACTGGCTTCGCATGCCGCGGTAGCGCCTCCCGGAAACTCAAGATCAAAGACCATGGTTTCCTCAACCTCCTTGTATATCTCCGGTCGTGTCGTGGAGGCCTGGGCCGATACGGCAATGGGTTCCAGCCCGACAGCGTACCGGGCCGCATTCAATGGGTATACACCCATGTCGAGCATCACCCCACCCCCCAATTTTTTCTTTTGCTTCCAGTGGTCCGTGCGACCATCGAAGTAACCTGCTGCGGCATTCACTTTTAACACCTTGCCATAGGTCAATTCTTTCCTGAACTTTATGATTCGTTGGGTATTGGGTTCGTGATGCATACGGTAGCCAATACTTAGCTTTACTTTATTTTTGTTGCACGCATCGATCATCCGTTGGCATTCGGCTTCGGTCATGGCCATCGGTTTTTCGCACCACACGTGTTTGCCTGCCTGCGCTGCCCGAATGGCGTATTCCGCATGCATGGAGGGCGGCAGAACAACATACACCACATCGATCTCGGGGTTGTTGGCCAGGGAATCAAAATTCTGATAGTTGTAAATGTTCTTATCGGGAAGGCGATACGTTTGCTTCCACTTTTCGGCTTTGGCTGGGGTGCCGGTGACAACCCCGGCCAGGTAACAATGCTGTGTTAGTTGCAGCGCGGGGGCGAGCAAATCGGTGCTATAGTAGCCCAGGCCCACCAGCGCCACACCCAGTTTTTCTTTTTTCTTCTGTAGCAGGCTGTTCGAAAATGCATACTGGCTGACGGCAAGGCCAGCCACACCGGCTGCGGCATGTTGGATAAATTCTCTTCGGTTGGTCATAATGGTTTTTTTCCCGCAGACCTGTCCGACGTAGCCCTAGCGAAGTCGGATCTCGCAGATTTACGCAGAACTTGCTCAAATCAAGGAGATATGAGGGAAGTATTTTAGTAAATACTAATTTGCTTAAAAATATTCAAACTCCCTTGAACACGGCCCTTTTTGATCAATATTGTTCAAAAAGTGGCAATTATTGGTGTGGAAAGGGCCGTTCGTCGGACTTAATTTTGAGCTATCAATTCAAACTAAACGCGATAGATCTATGGAAACGAAAACCCCAAAGGCGTCCGGCACCATGGCTCCAACAATGGCTCCGGCTAATGCTCACAAAGATATTCCGGGCAATCCCTCTACTGCCGCCAGCAGTCATATCAAGCTCAATGACCGTTCCAGCGGCAAGCCGCTCCGTGTTTTATCGGAGACGGATTGGAAGTTTTGGATTGACCAGGGATACATTGTTATTAAGAATGCGGTTCCACGGGAGAATGTCGATCGTCTTGCCCGATTCCTGTGGGAATTTGAAGTGAAGGACTCTGGCAATCCCGATTCCTGGTACGCGCCGCCACGCGCAGAAATTCAAATGAAGGAACTCACGAATAGTGGAATGGTAGAAATCTATCATCATCAGTATCTGTGGGACAACCGCCAAATCGAAAAAGTGTATAATGCTTTTGTCGATATCTGGGGCACGGAAAAACTTTGGGTGACGATTGACCGGTGCAATCTCAATTTTCCCGTTCGGCCCGGATTTCCATTCAAGGGATTCATCCACTGGGACTATGATCCGGAAACCAAACCTCAAAACGTTCAGGGTGTGCTGGCACTAGCCGACCAGACGGATGAAAACATGGGTGGATTTCAATGCCTGCCGTGGTTGTACAAGAACTATGACACGTGGAAACTCACGCAGCCCGCAGACCGGGATCATTTTAAACCGGATGTCACCGGCATTGAGTTGGTGAAAGTAAAAATGAATGCAGGCGACCTGCTGATCTTCAACAGTACGCAACCGCATGGGATTCGCCCGAACACCACTCAGGATAAAGTCAGGATAGCCCAGTATATATCCATGATGCCGGCAGAAGAAGACAACGAAGTACTACGTCAATGGAGGATCTCATCGTGGCAGGAACGACGGGCACCGGAGGGGTATGCATTCCCGGGCGATCCCCGCGGGTGGGAAAAGACAAAGTATAAGACAGCGGAACTTTCTCCTCTGGGTAAGAAGTTGCTCGGGTTTGAGAATTGGTAGTCGGTCATCGGTGATCGGTGGCGATCCAAGGTTACTAAAAGTGTGGCCACGAACCCGGTTATCGTTTGATTGATACTGCTTCCATTTATGGCAATGAATTTGATGTTTTCGATCTTCAACTTAAAGACGAAGATTTGTCCTATATTGACACCTTCAATGAAAATTTACGCGCAGCGGATGATCCTATGACGCTATGGTGACCTCATAACTGGATGGGTATCATCCTGCAAATTCTAAAATCCTGAAAATTCTGATGAAAATTCCACTGACCGAACGCAAGTACATTCCCACGTTTGTATTTGTGACCAGCCTCTTTATGCTTTGGGGTATTGCTATCTCTATGGGGGATACGTTGAATCGACATTTTCAAAAAGTGCTGAGCGTATCCCTGGCGCAGTCGGGTTTGGTCCAATTCTCTATTTTCGGGGCCTATGCTGTCATGGGCATACCGGCCGGACTTTTCATGAAGAAGTACGGCTATAAGAATGGTGTCCTGCTTGGCCTTTTTCTTTACTCCATCGGCGCTTTTCTATTTGTACCGGCCGCCGGCGCGGAATCGTTTACTTTTTTTCGCGTTGCCCTGTTTGTGTTGGCCTGTGGCCTATCTACGCTGGAGGCAGTAGCCCATCCGTTTGCGGCTGCATTAGGAGACGAGCGTAAGTCGGAGCAGCGCATTAATTTTGCTCAGACATTCAATGCCGTAGGTACCATCGTAGGGCCGATTCTGGGTGGATTTTTTATTCTCGGAGATGTGATCACGGGCCACACCCAAACGGACCTGTATTCAGTAAAGATGCTTTACATCGCCATTGGGGCAACGGTGTTTATCATCGGGGTGGCCTTTTGGATGTTGAAAGTTCCTGCCATTCAGGAAGAAACATTTCCAGGCGGTGAGCAGCGTTCCTACCGCGAGTTGTTTAAATTCCGGCATTTCAAATGGGCCATCGCAGCACAATTTTTTAATGTAGCGGCCCAGGGCGGCACGTGGGCTTTCTTCATCAATTATGCCATCCGGTACATGCCGGGAATGACGGATCAGGCAGCGTCCTATTATTTTTCATTCAGCATGGTGATGATGCTCACAGGAAGAGTTATTGGAACCTACCTCATGACCTTTATCGCGCCAAACAAGTTACTGGCCATCTATACAACCGGAAGTATTCTTATGGCACTGGTTGTTTCACAACACCTGGGATGGCTTTCGTTTGCCTGCCTTATCGGACTGCAGTTTACCTTCTCCATCATGTTCCCGACGATTTTTGGTTTGGGCTTGAAGCACCTCAATGACTTACGAGAAAAAGCCTCCTCCTTTATTGTGATGGGGGTCGTGGGCGGCGCTTTGTTCCCGCCGCTGATGGGCTATGTTGCGGACAAGACAAGCGTAGCCATAGCGTATCTATTGCCTATTATTTGCTACACTGTAATCCTGGCTTTTGCTTTAAAGTTCTATAAGCCCGTGGAGATCTAAAGGTTTTTAGTCTCCCTGCTATGTGTCTATGTATTTTGCCTCTAAAGTCTTAGCCTGATCTTGCGTTTTTCGAGAAAGCCCGTTATCAGAATAATCAGCAACGCAAACAAAATCGATTTAAAAATACCCACGATTCCGGTTCGGAACAGCAGCGGCAAGCTTATACCAATCAAAGAATAGATTGGATAATAGAGATAGGGCATCAGGTAGCTGGTCAACGTACTCGTCCCCGCCGGTTTGATGATGGTGAACCAATCCTTTTTCCCTTTCACGTCTACCAGCCAGATCAACCCTCCAAACACGATCACACTCAGGCCGATACAGATCGTTACCCAGGATGGAGAGGCTCCGATTTTATGAATACCCCAGATCGGGCGGGTGAGTAATCCAAATAACAACATCACCAGGGTACATCCTCCGAGCAGGAGCCAATACGCTGTCTGACGACCAGCCGCCATCAGCTTGGTATAATACAGCGAGATAATGATTCCCGCCATGACAAGGGACGACGTCGATCCATCTCCGAGGAACCATAGAAACGGTCTGATTGCTGAAATCGGTCGCAACCATCCCAGTTCTCCCGCCGCATTGAAAAAAACAAAGAAGGCGAATACCAGGAGGTGGGCCCCAATCTTGTTCCTAAAAGCCAGGAAGACGAATGAACCAACTAAATAGGCCCAGCCGATCAACCCGAGAATTCCCCACCAGTGAAATTTCATCCAGACCGGATCCTCAGGAGTTCCCCCTCGATAAAGCAAAGCCATGATCACCAGAATGACCCAACCCGAACCTTGCAATACATATTTTTTTGCTCGATTGATTTCTTTTGAATAATCCAACCAGATAAGAAAAAAGCCAATGGTAATAAGAATTTCCCACACCGGCTTGGGAAGAATGGCGATCGCATTATAGCTCTCCATATTCACATGAAAAACGCCCATCACAATCAGCGCCAGGGAACGCAGCAGAATATGTTTACTGAGGGTGAGGGGAGAATCGCCCTTTTGTAATCGATTGGCCATGGCAAAGGGAATAGAAAGACCCACAATAAATAAGAACGCAGGAAAGATCGTGTCGGCAAATCCCAGCCTGTCCTCCTGTGCCGTAGCATGTTCAAGCCACAGGGGAATGTCTTTGAGGGTCCAAAGGTCATTGACGAAGATCATGAAAAACATGGTCAATGCCCGGAATACGTCAATGGAGTTGAGCCGGAGCTGGGGGATTGCGTTTGATTGATTTGTATTTGTCTGCATTATGGAAATATAGAATAATTATTTCTTTTTGTTGCAGTGCAGTAGCCACAAAGACACGAAGTTTTTTGAAATTCATAGCGTGATATATTTAGTGGCTTCGTGGCGAAGATAATCTTATATTTAAAGTCTACAATTCGCCCTCTTACGTCAATGACCAAGACATCAAAACCTTTTTTAGGTGATTCATTTTTATTGGAAAACGAGACCGCCATTCTCCTGTATGAACAATTTGCTTCACCCGTGCCGATCCTGGACTATCACAACCATTTGTCCCCGAAAGACATAGCGGAAAACCGGAAGTTCGGGAATATCACCGAGGCGTGGCTGGAGGGGGACCACTATAAATGGAGAGCGATGCGCATCAACGGAGTCGCTGAAAAATTCTGTACGGGCGATGCCTCTCCCCGTGACAAGTTTATCGAATGGTCGAAAACGGTGCCGTACACTATGCGGAATCCGTTGTATCACTGGACTCACCTGGAATTGAAAAACTATTTTAGCATTGACAAGGTACTGGATGAATCGTCGGCCGGCGAAATTTATGATGAATGTACATCCTTATTACAGCAGGACGATTTCAGGGTGCAGTCGTTACTGACAAAGATGAACGTCGAGGTGGTGTGTACCACCGATGATCCGGTCGATAGCCTGGAATACCACCGGCAAATTGCGCAACAACCGGGAGAAGTCAAGATGTTTCCATCCTTCCGGCCTGACAAAGCCTATGCTACCGGGGACCCGGTTGTTTTCATGCAGTACATCGCTGACCTATCGGCCGCCTCGCAGGTGCGGATAAATTCATTCGATGACTTGGTCGGGGCTTTGCGGGAAAGAATGAACCTCTTCAACGACCTCGGCTGCCGCAGTGCTGACCACGGACCGCAATCCTTATACTTTGATCCGGAGGCATTGTCAAAGGCGCCCGCGCTATTCAAAAAATTACAGGGCGGCAATAAAGTGACCGTGGAAGAAAGACTTCAATTCCAATGCGCCTTGCTCCTTCACCTTTGCAAGCACTATCATGAGTTGGGGTGGGTACAGCAATTTCATTTGGGTGCACTCCGCGATACGAGTACCAGGATGATGCAGCAATTAGGTCCGAATACCGGATTTGATTCCGTCGGGGAGTTCCCCCAGGCCCAACACTTGTCCCAATTTCTTGACTACCTGGACAACACCAATCAGTTGACCAAAACGGTTCTCTATAATTTAAACCCGTCGCAGAATGAGGTCTTTGCTACGATGGCTGGAAATTTTTGCGATGGGTCGGTACCGGGTAAAATTCAATTTGGTTCTGGTTGGTGGTTTCTGGATCAGAAAGACGGCATGACCCGGCAACTCAATGCCTTGTCGAACATGGGCTTGCTTTCCCGGTTTGTTGGCATGGTCACTGACTCCAGGAGTTTTTTGTCATTTCCACGTCACGAATACTTCAGGAGGGTCTTATGCAATTTGATTGGGACCGATGTGGAGAAGGGGGAGTTGCCGGATGATATTCCACGACTTGGGCAAATGATACGGGATATCTGTTACTTCAATACCAAAAAGTATTTCTCGTTATGATGTATTTAGGAACATAGGCACAGATTCTGGATAAGACACTCACTCTGAGAGCCTAATTTATAATTACCTATCTGCCTATGTGTCTATGTTTCTTATGTGTTAAATCCACGGTCAGAACTGAATAAACCTCGCTATTCCCAATTCCAGGCCTCTTAGTTCAGCCAGGCCTTTGAGACGGCCAATAGCGGAATAGCCGGGGTTGGTCTTTTTTCGAAGATCATCCAGCATTTGGTGACCGTGGTCGGGGCGCATCGGGATGGAGGCTTGTTTCCGATTCATCAATAGCAGTATTTCTTTAACAACCCCGGCCATGTCTGTGTCGCCGTCGAGGTGATCCGCTTCATAGAAATTACCTTCTGCATCTCTTTTGGTGTTTCTCAAATGCAGGAAGTGAATGTGATCGCCAAGCCGTTTGACCATAGCCGGTAAATCATTGTCGGGCCGGACGCCATACGATCCTGTACAAAAACAAAGGCCATTTGCAGGCGAAGGCGCTGCCTGAATCAATTCCCTTGCGTCCTGTTCGGTACTCACCACACGGGGTAATCCCAGAATAGGGAAGGGGGGATCATCCGGGTGAATGGCCAGTTTCAATCCTGATTCCTCCGCCAC
Organism: Cyclobacteriaceae bacterium; assembly: GCA_035317975.1. Lineage (GTDB taxonomy): Bacteria > Bacteroidota > Bacteroidia > Cytophagales > Cyclobacteriaceae > ELB16-189. Next base: position 7,351 of record DATHFS010000375.1, read on the forward strand.
CGGAACGACCTGCTGCAAAAAGTAAAACAGATTTTGTTTGAGTCGGGCCGCATCGACATGCTCGTAGGTTTTTAACGCGCTCCGAATTTGTTCTTCCGTGAATCGCTCATCGCTGCCGGGCAGTCCCATCAAGGCGTTCTGGTAAAGGGTTTCCTTCTCGTCAGAGGTCATAGTCTGAAAGCGTTTCTCTGCCCGGGATCGGTCCTCTTTGGAGTAGTCTTTTTCCGCTCCGGGCCGCTTGAGCAAAAAAAGATCAAAAGCGATAAAGGCTGCCTTTTCAAAA
>DATHFS010000376.1:0-6512 GCA_035317975.1 Cyclobacteriaceae bacterium
ATCCAAATGAAACGCATAGCTGGTCCGGGAAAGAAAGATGGGAAAAAGAAAGAGAGTTGAGTCATGAATTATACAATGCCGGGCATTTATACGAGGCCGCTGCCGCTCACTACCAGGCAACTAAAAAAACCAACTTATTAAATATAGCATTAAAGAATGCCGACCTGGTTTGTTCCGTATTTGGTCATACCAAAAAGCATGTTGCCCCGGGACATGAAGTAATTGAAATGGGGTTGGTAAAGCTTTACCGGATCACCGGCAAAAAAGAGTACCTCGAAACAGCAAACTATTTTATCGAGGAACGGGGACATTTCAACGGGTATGACTCGGCCAGTGCCGATCCCTGGAAGAACGGTGCATACTGGCAAGATCATAAACCACTGGTCGATCAGGACGAAGCAACCGGTCATGCCGTGCGGGCGGGGTACCTATATTCTGCGGTGGCGGATGTGGCGGCACTCACCGGGGATCAGCAGTTCTTAAAAGCCATCGACCTGATCTGGAATAATGTCGTGGAGAAAAAAATGTATGTACAGGGAGGAGTAGGGGCGGTGGGAGATGGGGAACGATTTGGAAATAACTATGACCTTCCCAATGCAACCGCCTATAATGAAACCTGCGCTGCCATTGCCAATGTGTTCTGGGACCAAAGGATGTTCCAGTTGCACGGCGACGCCAAGTACGTGGATATCCTGGAGCGGTCATTGTACAACGGCTTGCTGTCCGGGGTAGGGATGGATGGCAAGAGTTTCTTCTACACAAATGCCATGGAGATCAAGAACCAGTTTAACCACAAGGACAAAGAGGCAGAACGTTCCGGCTGGTTTCCCTGCTCATGCTGCCCAACCAATGTAGTCAGGCTAATCCCTTCCGTTCCCGGATATGTATATGGCAAAACAAGCGATGATCTTTATGTCAATCTTTTCATCAGCAGCAGCACCACATTGAATGTGAATAAGAAAGATATTCAGGTAATTCAGGAAAACAATTATCCCTGGGACGGAGATCTCACGTTTCATATCAATCCAACCTCGCCCGTTGCATTTAATTTGAGGCTGCGGATACCTGGTTGGGCGTCCATCCGTGCGATGCCATCTGATCTCTACATTTTTGAATCAAATTCGGACAAAAAAGTAGTGCTGAAAATCAATGGGAGGGTATCGGACTTTGCCATAGACAAAGGATATGCTGTGGTCAACAGGACCTGGAAGAAAGGAGACGTTGTTGAGCTGGTCTTGCCGATGGAAGTGAGACGAGTAATGGCCAACAAAAACGTAAAGGACGATATCGGCAAGGTAGCCCTGCAAAGAGGGCCACTGATGTATTGCGCCGAATGGCCTGACAACAACGGCACTGTGAGCAACATCATCCTTCCCGAAACAGCCACCTTTTCATCTGAATTCAAACCAGACTTACTTCATGGTGTGACGGTCATAAAAAGCGAGGCTTCTGCTGTACAGATCGATCCTTCAGGAAGTTCAGTTTCTTCTGTAAAACAGGCATTCACAGCGATTCCTTATTATGCCTGGGCTCATCGGGGAAAGGGAGAGATGGTTGTTTGGATTCCGGAGCGGGTCAGGCAAATCGATCTGCTATCGGGGGAGTAGTCTTGAGTTAATATGATTAGGATTACTTTTATTATTTTGCTGTCGTTGGCTTCAGTATCCAAGAAGGCCCAGCAATCAATGCCCTCAAACAACTATTTAGCGCTCGGTGACTCGTATACGATCGGGGAAAGCGTCGCGGAATCTGATCGGTGGCCCAACCAACTGGTTGATTCCCTTCGCCGGCACGGGATGAAATTCAGCAAGCCCACTATCATTGCCACAACGGGCTGGAGAACGGATGATCTGGCAAGAGCGGTGTCGGAGGCGCATTTAAAAAATGAATATGGATTAGTTTCACTGTTGATCGGCGTGAACAATCAATATCAGGGCAAGCCTGTGGATCTTTATGCAGTTGAATTTGAGGAGCTTTTGAAAACAGCCATCCTATTCGCCGGAGGAAAAAAAGAGAATGTCTTTGTCGTTTCTATTCCCGACTACGGATATACCCCATTTGGAAAGCCAAAGCAATCCGTCATCTCACCGGCTATCGATGAGTTCAATGCGGTGAATAAAAGAATCACTTTGGCAAGCGGGATTAACTACGTCGACATCACGGACATTTCCCGCCGGGGATTACAACAACCCGAGCTGGTCGCTGCTGATGGATTGCACCCGTCAGGAAAGATGTATGCTCTATGGGTGGAGCGTATCGTTGAGGATTTGACTCACTAAGGATTCAATATTCAAGATTAATTCTGGTCTTTGCGCCTCCGCCCCGACAAGTCGGGGGTGAAAAATTCTAAACCGCGGAGACCCAAAGTAGGCGCAGAGACAAAGATAATTTGGTTTGACCCTTTCAAACAATACCTTTTTAGTCAGCCCCTCTCAACCTACCTCATAATATTGTTTACCAATATTTTGTCCTAAGGAACTCTACTTCATTATTCAAAATTCCTTGTTCGATATTCAAAATTCAAATTTCCAAATTTTTGCGAGCATCGAAAATTATCGGATGATCTCCCGAAATACCGGCGTAAGATTCTTCGCCACAATCTTATGCCCCTCCACATTCGGATGAATCCCATCAGCCTGGTTGAGCTTTTCAACTCCACCAACCCCGTTGAGCAGGAACGGGATCAATGTGGCCTTGTTCTTTTTGGAGAGGTCGGGATAAATGTTTTTGAATTCATCGGAATACGTCTTGCCCATGTTGGGGGGCACCATCATCCCGGCCAGCACAATTTTAACGGCGGGATACTTTGCTTTCACCTTGTCCAGGATGGCTTGCAGGTTTTTTCTTGTCTGCTCCAGCGGAAGGCCGCGAAGGCCATCGTTACCGCCCAGTTCCAGTACGAACACATCGATGGGTTGTTGCAAGATCCAATCGATCCGGCTTAAGCCTCCCGCCGATGTTTCGCCACTTAAACCGGCGTTGACGACCTTAGCCACGTTCCCATTCTTGTTTAATTCCTTTTCAATCAATGCCGGAAAAGCCTCTTCTGTCGAAAGTCCATATCCGGCCGTCAGGCTGTCGCCAAAAAACAAAATCACCCTGGGAGTTGCTTTCGTCTGAAAGAGGAGCACCATTGCAATAAAAAACACTTTTTTTACGACCATCCCGGTAGTAAGTTGCTGTTGAAATAATTTTGTACCGATTCCATCAATTCAAAGGTAAAACAATGTTGCCAACTGAACGTATTGATAGTTTAACAACGTTTGGAATGGCCTGTAAAAATTTGACCGCGTTTAGACAGATTTAATCTGCGAAAATCCGCGAGATCTGCGGGAAACAACTCCAAAACTATGCCTGATATCGTCTTACAAGCTGAAGGTTTAACAAAAACGTACCGCTCTGCCGGAAAAGATCTGACCGTCCTGGATCAGGTTTCCTTTACCGCTGAGCAGGGAACCAGCCTCTCTATCATTGGCCCCTCCGGGAGCGGCAAAACCACCTTGCTGGGCCTTTGCGCCGGGTTGGATGTCCCCTCCCAGGGAACCATTTCTCTCATGGGGTTCAAGCTCAATGCCATGGATGAGGATGACCGCGCTTATGTCCGCAATCAATACGTGGGGTTTGTATTTCAGAATTTTCAGTTATTGTCCACCCTCACCGCCCTGGAGAATGTGATGGTGCCATTAGAACTCCGCGGCGACAAGCATGTTGAACCCAAAGCCATGGAATTGTTAGCGCGCGTAGGGCTTGCCGACCGCACGCACCATTACCCTTCGCAATTGTCGGGTGGCGAGCAGCAGCGCGTGGCCATGGCACGCGCCTTTATCACTTCGCCCAAGATCTTGTTTGCCGATGAACCAACAGGCAACCTCGATGAAGAAAATGCACTGCACCTTACCGACCTTCTGTTTGAAATGAACCGGGAAGAAAAAACGACCCTGGTGCTGGTCACCCATAACCTGGAACTCGCTCAAAAAACCGAGCGCATCCTCCAGATGAAAGGCGGTAAATTGGTAAATGAGCGCCTGATCATCCCCGCATGATTGAATACATCATCAAGATCAAACGCAAAACGCGGTCGATTTTCAGAGACCGCTGGGTGTGGAAGATGGCCTGGCGCGACGCCCGGAACAACATTTCACGTCTCTTCCTTTTTACAGCCTCGCTGGTGACGGGCATTGCCGGTGTCGTCGCCATCGGATCGCTGAATTATTCCCTTCAGGATGATCTGGATCGCAATGCCAAGGAATTGCTGGGAGCGGATCTCGTGATCAACAGCAACAAAAAGCTGAGTAAGGATATTTTCAAGACGTTGGATTCAACGAAGGTCACGTTGGCTCGTGACGCCGACATGGCTTCGATGGTCATGTTCATGAATACGAAGCAGTCCCGCCTCATCAAACTGACTGCCCTGCAGGGTGACTTTCCATTTTACGGAGAATTGAGAACGAAGCCTCCGCAAGCCTATGACCTGATGAAGACAGGCCGCTATGCTATGATGGACGAATCGCTGGCAACACAGTATGAAGTCAGCTCCAATGATTCTATAAAAATCGGAAACAGCATATTCAGAGTCGCCGGTGTGGTCACTAAAATTCCGGGTGGCGGCGCCCTCACTGCCACCCTTGCCCCCGCTGTTTACATTTCATTGGATGCCCTGGATTCCACGGGGCTTGTACAGTTTGGCAGCAGGGTGGGGTATAGTGTCTACATCAAGACCCTTTCTGAAAACCAAACTCAGGAGCTCGTCAAAAAAATTGAGCCGATGAAGAAAAAATATGGTTTTTCACTCGAGACGGTGGAGGGGCGCAAGCGGGGTTTGGGTCAGAGCTTTCAGTCGGTATACCGGTTTTTCGCCATGTTGGCATTTGTTGCGTTGATCCTGGGTTGCCTTGGCGTAGCCAGTTCGGTCCACATCTATGCCCGCGAGAAGCGTGAAGAAGTCGCGGTGCTGCGTTGTGTAGGCTCTTCCGGCTGGCAGGCTTTCAATATTTATTTCATCCAGGTATTCGTGTTAGGCATCGTTGGGAGTCTGATTGGCGCCGTGCTTGGAATCGGTATTCAACAGGTCGTGCCTATTATATTCAAAAGTTTTATTCCGGTAGAGTTAAAAATGGGCATTTCATGGGAGGCCGTGTTCGAAGGCCTCTTGTTGGGAGCCATTGTCTCGCTGCTCTTCACGATTTTACCGTTGATTTCAGTCCGTTTCGTCCCTCCGTTGACGGTCCTTCGTGCCGACTTCCAACCCGGAATAATTTTCTCTAAAACAAAGTGGGTGACGGTAGCCTTGATTGTTTTGTTTCCGGTGGCGGCGGCATCGTATCAGACAAAAAGCTTATTGACCGGAGTTTTTTTCTCCCTGGGATTGGCGGTGGCCATGGGTTGTCTTGCCCTGGTAGCGATCGGACTTTTGTTCCTGGTTAGAAAATATTTTCCTAAAAATGCAAGTTTCCTGTTTCGACATGCCTTGTCCAATCTATTCCGGCCCAACAACCAAACCAGGGTACTCATGGTGTCCATTGGATTGGGTGCATTTATAATTGCAACGCTCAGCATTATTCAAAACAGCCTCCTCCACCAGGTGGAATTTAAAGGGAATACCAATGAATCGAATACCATTTTGTTTGACATTCAGCCGAATCAGAAGGACGGGGTGGTAAAACTGATCCAACACCACCGGTTGCCCGTCAACCAGGTCGTGCCGATCGTTACCTGCCGCATCAGTGAACTGAAGGGAAGGTCGTTTGAATCATTATTGAACGACACGACCGATAAAGTTCCGGATTGGGTGGTAACACGCGAATACCGGGTTACCTACCGCGACAGCCTGAACCATTCGGAAGAATTGATCAAAGGGAAACTCCATCAATTTAATCACAACACGAAAGATTCCGTAGGCGTTACCATTTCAGAAGGCATGCATGAAACGATGGGACTGGAAATAGGAGATTCGCTGGTCTTTAACGTTCAGGGTATTTTGATCAAGGCGCACATCAATGGTATTCGCAAAGTAGACTGGCCCAAGGACCCGCCTAATTTCATTTTTGTATTTCCAAAAGGAGTATTGGAGAAAGCCCCTCAAATCTGGGTAGCCACTACCCGGGTGGACGATCAGCAGAAAAGCGGTCTCTTTCAGCAGGAGTTGGTGATGGACTTTCCTAATGTTTCCCTTATCGATCTTCGCCTGGTGCTGAATACAGTCAATGCCCTGTTTGCCAAGATTGGATTGGTCATACGCTTTCTTGCCCTCTTCAGTATTTTGACGGGGCTCGTTGTACTCGCCGGCGCCGTGATCAACAGCAAATTTGTGCGCATCAAGGAGTATGTATTGCTTCGAACGATCGGGGCAAGAACGAGTCAGATCATGAAAATCACGTTGATCGAATATACCTACCTGGGACTATTCTCGGCGTTGACTGGTCTTCTCCTCTCCCTGTCGGCGAGCTGGCTGTTGACCCATTTCTTTTTTAAGATTGAATTTGCATTCAGTGCCCCTGAATTACTTCTCATCG
>DATHFS010000377.1:0-2967 GCA_035317975.1 Cyclobacteriaceae bacterium
GCAAAAACGGTTCACCGTTTGGTTCTCAGAAGTGCTGAAATTGTTTGTTACTGATTGATTGCCGGAAAAAGAAAAAGCCCGGAAATCGTATGATTTACGGGCTCTTGCCGACAGATGATTGGTATGTTGTCGGGGTGAGAAGATTCGAACTTCCGACCTCCACGTCCCTAACGTGATGCGCTAACCGGGCTGCGCTACACCCCGAATTTTATTGAGGGTGCAATATTAATAAAATCTTTTATAAAAATTTCGATTTTTTCACCACGAAGGTGGCCCGCAATTGTTATCCCAATTAGAACTGAAAGCATCAGAATGAGGAGTTTATATTTCGCCCTTTCAGGGCTGAATTTTTACGGTTTTATTTCATACGCAGGGCTTCACCCTGCGCTGATATATTCCACCCCTTCGGGGCTTGGACATGATTGTCTCCAATCTACAGGGGTGGCCGTAAAATCAACCATCACATATCAGCAATAAACAATCAAAAATCCGTCACGACTCTCCATCAGGAAGTTCTTTCATTTGATATGCTTTCAGGTTGGAAGACTATGAACCAGGAACTACTCCCACAACGATCCTATACTCCGGGCCAGTCACTCCGGCAAGATTGACCGTGCGGAACAACCTTTCGCTCTTGTCTTTTCCCAATTCCAGTTGAATAGAATTTGAAATATCCTTCCATTCTCCATCCGGGAGTTCTTTCATTTGATATGCTTTCAGGTTGGGGGTATTGGTGTCCAGGTCGATGTGCGCAACATCACCTTCGATTTTCGTAACCATGGATATGGTGTTCGGGGTCCATTCTATTGCGTTGCGGTCCGTTACCAGGATCATGAATTCTGTGTGATAGGCCCAATGGGGCTTCCCATCCCATATCCACGTATGCGTTCTAAAGTACTCATCGGCATACATGTTCAGCTTGCTCAGGTCACTGCTGTTGCCGGGCCAGCCGGTAAACCGGTTATTCACGGATTCCCATTCGATCCAGGTATAGGTCTGAGCGAATTTTTCTTTTGTCGTTTTGACGATCTTCCCCGCTGCGTCGGCGACTCCATCGTCGTCAATGGGCACACGGGCAGCACCTTTCACCAGAACAACATCGGCGACTTTGTTCTTTAAATACTCATCGCGAATTTCCAGGGCAGACAAGGGAATACCGTTTTTTTCAAAATGATGATTGTACTTCGCATCGGATAAAAACCATTTCTGATGCTGATTGCTCCAGATCTCGTTGATGCCATGATGGCCGTCCGGACCTCCCTTTACGCCCGGGCCGGCACCCAAACATCGTGTGACATATCCATAGGCATTCATCACTGCGTTCTGCACGATCATATAATGTCCGCAATGGTAGCCATGACCTTTTATGGCAGCGTCGAGGATCTTGTCAGGATAACCCTCCCCGGGATAGTCCTTTTCAAAGTCGCTGATTTGAATGACCCTCCTGATCCAGTCGCGGAGGAGGAGCATCCTCTTAAATTCATCCTGCTCGCCATGGAAAATGGTATCCAATTGATATTTGTCTTTCAATGCCTGAAATTTTGGAGAAGACAGGTCCTCAAAGGAAAAAAATGCGGTATTGACCCTAAACGGCGGATTGTCCGGCTGTGTAATGGATAACGTTTTCTTTTTGCCGCAACCCAGCAACAATAATGTGAAAATGAGAATAAAGAATTCTATTTTCCATGCTTTGAAAGTGTTGGCCATAGACAAATTTAATAAAAGAATTTATGCGAATGAATTCGAGTTGCACCGTTAATGGATTTGGGATTGAATCTTTGGCCCGGTTGCGGTATCTTTACCTGAGGGCTCAGGATATGAAGAAATGGCTGATACTATCAATGGTGGTGGCGCTCTCCGTGGTCACTTTTTTCGTGACCAACCGCAAAGCCATTGATTTCACCACGGAAGTAAAACCGATCCTGAACAAGAACTGCATTGTCTGTCATGGAGGGGTAAGGCAAAAAGCAGGATTCAGCTTATTGTTTCGCGAGGAAGCATTGGCTAAAACAAAGTCTGGTAAACCCGCTATCATTCCAGGTGATCCCGACCAAAGCGAAATGATCCGGCGCATTACGTTGGATAACCCGGAAGACAGAATGCCCTACCGGCACGATCCCCTCAGCAAAAAGGACATTGACATACTGCGCCGTTGGATAAAGGAGGGAGCAACCTGGGGCGAACACTGGTCGTATGTTCCGGTTAAAGAGATTCCTGTTCCCGAATCGGGGAGCCGTTGGGCAAAAGACCCCGTCGACCATTTCATAGAAAAAAAACTCACGGAACAAGGCCTTGAACCTTCCGCCACAGCGGACAAACAGACACTGCTGCGAAGGGTAAGCCTGGATCTCATCGGTATGCCGGCCTCTGCCAGTCTGGCTAAGCAGTTTTTGAGCGACAACACGGATGGAGCGTATTCAACTCTGGTTGATTCATTGCTCGCTTCTCCACATTTCGGCGAAAAGTGGGCTGCCCTTTGGATGGATCTGGCGCGCTATGCCGATACAAAAGGGTATGAAGCAGACCGCGGCAGAACGATCTGGAAATACAGGGATTGGCTGATCCGGGCATTCAATAACGACAAACCCTATGACCGGTTCCTGACAGAACAATTGGCGGGCGACCTGCTGCCGGGAGCCACTGATGCGGAATACATCGCCACTGGTTTTCACCGCAACACCATGACGAACGATGAGGGGGGAACGGACAACGAGGAGTTCAGAACGTCTGCTGTTCTTGACAGAGTAAACACCACCTGGGCTGCCGTGATGGGTACCACGTTCAGCTGCGTGCAATGCCATAGCCATCCCTATGATCCCTTCAAACACGATGAATACTATAAATTTGTGGCGTTCTTCAACAACACGCGCGATGAAGATACCGGTGAAGACTACCCTCTGTTACGGCAATATGACGATACCGTGGAACTGTCACGGGTGGTCAATTGGGTAAAACAAAATGGATCTG
>DATHFS010000378.1:0-4719 GCA_035317975.1 Cyclobacteriaceae bacterium
TTTTCATAAAGGACCTGCGGCAACGAATCACTTTGAGGGAGGAGGATTTGTCAGAAGTAATGAAACGGTTGCTTATCCAAATCTACAGTTTCATTTTTTGCCTGTGGCGATACGATATGATGGTAGTTCTCCAACAGGGGGCCATGGCTATCAGGTCCATGTTGGCCCAATGAATTCGGATGCCCGTGGATCTGTCCAGATTACGTCTTCGGATCCAAAGAAAAAACCAGCCATTCGGTTTAATTATCTTTCTACAGATCAGGATCGAAAGGAGTGGGTGGAGGCGATCCGCTGTGCCCGAAAAATTTTGAATCAGTCGGCGATGAATGAATTTAATGGTGGGGAAATTTCACCCGGCCCTGGAGTGGAGACCGATGAGCAAATACGGGATTGGGTCAGCCGTGATTCAGAAACCGCCCTTCATCCTTCTTGTACGTGTCGCATGGGTACCGATACCCTGTCTGTGATCGATCCACTCACCATGCGGGTGCATGGCCTTGACGGTTTACGGATAGTAGATGCAAGTGTGATGCCGTATATAACGAATGGTAATCTGTATGCTCCCGTTATGATGATCGCAGAAAAGTCGGCCGATATAATTTTAGGAAATCAACCGCTTAAACCTGAAAAATCTGATTTTTACAGAAAGCCAAGCTAAACCCACCGCACGCCTTTTCTAAATATAAAAACAAATATTCTTTTCACTTAACTACGCTAGCGATGTTATCCAACTACTTTAAAATTGCCTGGCGAATGGTCACCAGGAACATGGCTTATAGCGTCATTAATGTTTTTGGTTTGGCGTTCGGGATTTGTGCGTGTCTGATCATCTACCTGGTGGTCAGTTACGAGTTTAGTTTCGACAAATTTTTTCCGGATGAAGACCGCATCTTCCGTCTGGAAATCACAGCCAAGTCAGATGACAAAGAGGCGCGATGTATCTGTGTCCCACCGCCCACCCCGACAACAATGCGCCAAGAGGTTTCTGGAATAGAGACCGTCGCCGGCTATATTCATTTTGATCCCAAGATCACCATCCCCGATGGCAACAACTCCAGGCATTTCGAGCGGCAAACCAGTTCGCTGATTATTGCCGGTCCTGAGTATTTTGACATCTTCCATTATACATGGCTTGCCGGAAATCCACGCTCAATCAAAGAACCGTTTAAAGTCGTGCTGTCCGAATCCAGGGCGCATGCCTATTTTGGTTCGCTACCTGCGGATCAAATCATCGGCAAAGAGATCATCTATAATGACTCATTGCAAGTGACGGTCGCGGGCATTGTCCAGGACTGGAAAGAGAACACGGATTTTCGCGTCACCGAAATACTCTCTTTCAGCACCGTGCAGGGAAGTTTTCTGAAGCAAACAATCCCGATGGACAACTGGCAATGGTACATGCATTCCTCGCAGGCCTTTGTCAAATTAAAGAAGGGAATATCCTCTTTACAGGCTTCAAATCTGATGACGGGGTCATTCCGAAGGCACATACCCGAAGACAAGGTTGCTCCGCCGGAAGTGCAGCTCATGCCATTGCCGTCCATCCATTTCCACAACAACGACCATGAAGAATCGAACCTCCTGGTCACGCTTTATGCGTTAATGGGACTCGCAGGGTTCATCCTCATTTTAGCAGTAATCAACTTTGTCAATCTTTCGACTGCCCAATCTTTAAAAAGGATCCGCGAGATCGGCATCCGAAAAACATTAGGGAGTTTTAGGATTAACATCGTGTTCCAGTTCCTGGTTGAGACATTGGTTCTTACGGCCTTCGCATCGGCGATAGCACTCTTGGCCGTCAAACCCGCACTCCGTTTTCTTAGCCGTTTTATTCCCGGGGGTGCTTCCTTTGACGTCTCAAGTCCTGGTCTTTGGGTATTCATTCTTTCACTGACCATTCTGACAACCCTGCTGGCTGGGTTTTATCCGGCACATGTGGCCTCAGCCTATCGGCCTGCGGTAAGCCTGAAAGGCACGGTAGGTCATCCGGGCAGCAACAAATGGTACCTGCGAAAAGGTTTGATTGTTTTCCAGTTTGCGATTTCTTTGTTCTTTATCGTTGCTACACTGGTCATGCGGGACCAGATCCGGTTTATGCAAACGAAAGATCGAGGCTTCTCCACGCATGCCATTGCCACTTTCCGGACGAGTTGGAATGACAAAACAGCCAGAACCAAAATGCTGGCGCATGACATCAAGTCAATTCCCAACATTGCTGGCGTAGCCCTTCAGAGTGTACCGCCCATGGGATTTGCTAGAATGACGAACACGTTCGTATACAAAGGTGACACCATTATAGAGACCGGCGTTTCTATTAAAGCTGGAAATTCTGATTTCATCCCCTTGTACGGGTTTCGATTTTTAGCGGGTAGAAATATTTCCGACAGCGACAGCCTGAAAGAACTCGTGATAAACGACCACTATCGCAAGGTTCTGGGGTTCAAAAATGGGGAAGGCGCACTCGGCGCGATTCTATATTTTAATGACAAGCCTTACCCGATCGTCGGAGTGGTGGAAGATTTTCATGAGCAATCGTTTCATGAAGCCATAGGTCCTGCGGTTGTTGGGCACTGGAACGAGTTTGAGCGGAGCATCGCAGTGAAACTTCCCGAAGACGTCATCGCCCATAACAGAGCGTCAGAGGTGATGGCTCAGGTCGAAAAGCGTTTTAAGGCATTATTTCCCGACGAGCCCTTCAACTATCATTTCATCGAGGAAGAAATACAATGGATGCATGAGGCCGAACAGAAGACCGAGTCCCTCATGAATCTTTCCATGACCATCACTATTTTTATTTCTTGTTTGGGCATCTTCGGTTTATCCATGTATACCACCGAAATGCGTACGAAGGAGATCGGAGTACGCAAGGTGTTGGGGGCGAGTGTCGTTAATATTGTTGCTTTACTCACCAACGAATTCATCGCATTGATTGCAGTGGGCATCGGTGTCGCAACACCAATCGCCTGGTATTTCATGAGCGACTGGCTCTCCCGGTTTGCTTACCGCATTGATCTTTCCGTTGGCGAGTTCCTTGGTGCGGGTGCGATTGCGCTTTCCGTAGCGTTGATCACGATGAGCTTCCATGCGATAAAATCCGCGCGTGCGAATCCGGTCGAAAGTTTGCGAACAGAGTAACAGACAGCAACTAACAAAGCCAACAACAAAATACTGTATGGGGAGTCGGCTTGGATTCCCCCTTCAATTCAACGCGGTTTGCATTGGTTAAAAGTCGGCCCATAATGGCATCTATTTTGCCCCGACAGTTAGCAAGTGACTTACCTCACACTTGTCAATCGTATCTCACGCTTATCATTTTGTTGATTTTTATTAACGCTTGATACGTTTTATAAAAACTTACGATACCTTCGGTAATGATAAAACGGGGAGAAAGAGCAAAATCTTTCCCCCAGTCTTTCCCCCGAACTAATCGAAGGAGCAGCGCGTGACTTTCTAAAATTTTATGAGCAAGGTAATCACCATTCTGTCATTGTTGGTCGTCATAGGATGCAATCCACTGAACAAAGCATCTCATTCCGAAATTTCGATTGCAGGGACTAAGTGGAAATTTATACATGACGACAGTAGGCAAGAACTTGTTGTCTTCAACAATGATGGGACTATTGAGAGCAAAGACCCAAACAACCACGCTTGGAAACAGACAGGAACTGATATATACTTTCAGTTCAATGCCGGGTTCGCCAAGTATTCAGGAAAGTTGATATCGCCGAATATCATGAAAGGAAAGGCAGTTGGTAATTGTAACAAATGGGAACGGAACCCGGAAGGAAATAGCTGGGGTCGGGATTCTCAAGGCAGGCCCCTAAAATCGGTCAATTTCAATACTGGAAAGGCGATTGTAGATTGTAATGAATGGAATTGGACTCTGAAAAGAATAAGATAGAATCATCAAATGTGCATCCTTCTTGTACCTGTCGCATGGGTACAGATACCCTGTCTGTGGTCGATCCACTCACGATGCGGGTGCATGGCCTTGACGGGTTAAGGATAGTAGATGCAAGTGTAATGCCGTACATAACGAATGGTATCTGTATGCTGCCAGGCTGAAACACCGCACAAAAGCGGATTGTTTATTGTTTATTGTTGATGTTTGATTACAGCGCCGTAAAATCAGCAATCACAAATCAGCAATAAACAATCAGAAATCCGATTGCACCTCAGAAAAGTAAACTATACATTTATATAGATTGGTGTAAAAGGGCTGTCGCCAGCACCTCATCGTCGAGTACTTTTGCCCAGTTACGTCGAAACCGGCTCATTACAGCATTCAGCACACAACTCGTTATTGATTGAACGGGATTTATTATCTTTGAGTTAAGAACGATTAAATTATGAACACACTCGTAATCGATAAAAAAAAATATGTTGTTGTTGAACGACGCGAGTACGACAGGCTTTTAGAGAAAGCCGCCGCTAAAAAACCTGCAGCGCGCAAGCTGACCTTAGTTGAAGGTAAAAAACTTGCTTATAAGCTTATCGACCAGGGGCACAAAGGAAAGTAGCCATCCTTCAAAAGGAAGCAGAAGAAGTTGCTCACGTCGCTTACTTCATTGAATCGAAAGGACTACCAAAAACAGCCAAAAAGTTTGTAGATGAATCCTTTGCTTTTTTTCATAAACTTGGTGATAGCCGAATAAAGCATAAACCTTGTACTGTCCTTGCCTGGAAAGAAGAGGATTATCGATGCGCTAACTTCAAAAA
>DATHFS010000379.1:0-6979 GCA_035317975.1 Cyclobacteriaceae bacterium
CCTGCGCGACTTTTCCACTGCGGAGGAATTCGCTGCGGAGCTGGCCGTACAATTCACCGGTCTTCCGGTCGAGGGGCAGGATGATCACATTTTCTTTATCATATCCCAGCCGGGTGTTCCGGAGGTAATTCAGTTGTTTCAGGATGACCAGCGTGCCGACGATTAAGACAATGGAAACGCAAAACTGGAAAACTACCAGCGATTGACGCAGCCAGATTCCGCGACCGGAGGATTTGAAATTTCCTTTGAGAACGCTGACCGGCTTAAAGGCAGTGATGGCCAACGCGGGATACGTTCCGGCAAGGAATGAGATAGAGAGCAAGGCAATCAGGCAATAGAATAAGAACAATGGATTGGTTAACAACGCTCCTGTAAAATGTTTTCCCGTTATGGAATTAAAAACCGGCAATGCGATTATCGCAAGCAGGAACGCCAGCAGAAAGGCAAGGAAGGTGATGATCAGTGATTCCCCTATGAATTGGGCAAACAATTGCCTTTTGACTGCTCCCACGACTTTGCGGATCCCTACTTCTTTAGCGCGGTCGGCTGCTTTGGCTGTGGCCAGATTAATGTAGTTGATGCAGGCAATCAATAAGATGATCGCGGCAATCGCTCCGAATCCATAAATGTAACGGATGCTGCTCACCACTTCCGATTCGGCCATGTCGGAGTGCAAGTAGATATCAGAGAGCGCCATAAAATTATACTTTACATAATCGTTCGGATTCGTAAGGTCAGAAGCCAATTCTTTTTTTATCAGGGCGTTTGTCTTGTTCTGAAGGGAAGGAACATTGGCCCGGGGTGCCAGCAGGAAAAAGGTCTGGTAGTTGGCGCTCCACCAGATTTGTTCTCTGGCGGCATCAAGGGACGAGAACGAGCCGATAAAATCAAACTGGAGCACCGAATTGGAGGGCACATCTTCCATCACGCCCGTCACCGTGTAGTCGGCCCGGTTGTTGATCTGCAACACCTTGCCCAAAGGATCTTCATCGCCAAAGTATTTTTTTGCCATCGTTTGGGTAAGCACGACCGACCGGGGCTTAACCAAGGACGTGCGAACATCCCCCTGAAGCAGGGGGAAAGAGAAAATCCCGAAAAAGGTACTGTCTGCATAGTAAAACCTTCCTTCCTGGAAAAGATTCTCGTCCTTTCGAACGATAAACGGATTCCAGGAGGAGGGATTGTAAACGCGCACCCCATTCTCTATTTCAGCAAAATTCTTTAGCAAGACTGGCAACAGTGCCGTAGGCGAGACATTGGTTTTGTTGGTTTGACCCCCAAAGCTATATTCCATTGAAGCACGGTAAATGCGGTCCGCTTTTTCATGAAAGCGGTCGTAACTCAATTCATGCCTGATCCAGGTGACCAGGAGCAGGCACGTGGCCAGGCCCAGGCCGAGCCCGACAATGTTGATCAGAGAGTAGGTAAAGTGCTTTTTTAGATTCCGCAGGCTGATGAGAAGGTAGTTTCTTAGCATGAGGCGGGTGTTTCGTTCCCCTTAAGACCCGATTTGGATAAATAAGGTTGCATTCCTGGCGGCTTCTTTTAAGATCCTGAAAGGCCGGCACAGACCTGCCTGCCCCGATGCATCGGTGGTCCGACGGAGCCTTGGCGTAGTCGGATTCACAGACTTTTTGTTATTGTCAAGGAATGCTTTGTTGGGCACGTCTAAGCATATTTTTCATATGCCATCAGCGAAATCTGCGAGATCTGCGGGAAAAAATTGAATCCCGCATCCTGGGGTATTATCTTTCATTGTGTTTACAACTATCTTGTTCAGGGTAATATGAGGCGTTTGGTTCTGGTTCTTCTTTCTTTTTCAGGTGGTGGGGTCATTCCATCCCTGTGGGCTCAGCAATTTTCACTGAGGCAGTACACTGTCGCCGATGGTCTCCCCCAATCCCAGGTCAATGTAATCATTGAAGACAAACAGGGGTATTTGTGGATCGGTACCCATGGCGGGTTAGCCCGTTTCGATGGCCGCGACTTCAAAGTGTACAATACCCTGGACGGCCTTGCCAGTAATTCCATCACGTCCCTGATGATCGATCAGCACCGCAACCTGTGGATCGTTCATCCCCGCAGCATCACAAAATTCGACGGCGTTACCTTCCGCAAGTTTCAGGTCCCCAATCAATCCGGTTCCCTGAAACGAATACGGAGGATCACTGAGCTGCAGGATTCTATCGTCATCCTGTCCAACAACCAGGGTGTCATCGGAAAAATTCAGGATGACTCCGTCTTTTACTGGAGCAAGCCTATTGCTGAAGGCAAGGCGATTTTCTCAGCACTCCGGTCGCCTAACCGCGATGTTTTATTTTATCTCAACGACAGTAGCTTTCTGGCCATTTCGCCATCGGGAAAAAGAACGATCATCTCCCATAAAAAACGGTTTAGCAAAGTGTATAACATGCTCAATTATAAACGGGATTTGATCCTCGATACCGACAGTGGTTTTTTTTCGCTGGACACGTTCCATGGGTCGTTTCACTCCTTTACGTTGCCCATCCGGCACCACCTGGTTGCCTATGATTCATTGAACAGTACGTTTTGGACGAGAGAACAGAATACATTTTTCCGGGAACGGGAAGACCAGGGATTGACCAAGGTAGATACGATATTCAAAGACGTGATGGTGAATCAGATCTTATTTGACGCCCAAAGCAATACCTGGGTGGGATCGGAGAATGGACTTTACAAATACTCCAGCAATGACTTCGAGCGCTGTAGCTCCAGGAAGCTTAAGTCGGTAATGGGAATTGAAAAGGATGCGTCGGGCGCAACCTGGATTGCGTCCACAACGAAAGGGTTGTGGAAAATCCGCAAAGGCAAAATCAAAATGTACCGGTTGGGCGACAAAAGAGAATCGGCCGTATTCGGTATCAAAGCTAGTCCGAAGGGCGAACTTTGGGTCGCCTCGTCCAACGGCCTGGGCCATTACCGCGAAGCCAAAGATGATTTTCTTTGGTACAAACGGGAGGACGGCTTGTCAAGTCAGTATGTCCTGAATTTGGATTTTGACGAGAGGGGTGGCGTTTGGTGTGGCACAAACGGTGCCGGTATTAATTATTTCGATGGTGATAAATTTAAGAACTTCTCCACGGAGGATGGACTCCTGAGCCGGACCGCCACCGCCATACGCTATGTTCAGAAAAATAAATCGCTCTATGTCGGCTCGGATTTTGGACTCAATGTGATCCATGCCAACAAGGTCAGTGAAATCCGGGTGCCCGAATTGGTCAACACCTCCATTATTTCCATTCACAGCTATAATGACTCCCTGCTGATGCTGGGTACGACAGGAGCAGGCATTGTTATGTTAGACCCGGCATCCGGAAAACACAGATTACTGACTACCAAAGACGGACTCCTTTCTAATTTCATCTATTTCGTAGCACAAGATAAGAATAAGGAAGTATGGATCGGTACGGAGAAGGGAATTACGCGGATCAGGCTCAACCGTCAATTGGAGATCATTGAAAGTATTCACTATGGGAATGAAAACGGATTGACCGGACTGGAAACCAATCAGGACGCCTTCTATCTTGGCGACGAGAAATACTTTGGTTTGATTGACGGGGTTTACCAGTATAATGATCTGGCCAACCCGACGCTCACTACGTATGATTTGCATTTGACCGACGTCGAATTATTTTATGGTGAATTCCCGAGCCGTAACTATGCCGACAGCAGTTATAGTTTTTTCAAGATACCCTACCGTCCTTCTCTTGCGCCCGACAAGAACCACATTACCTTTCGATTCAACCGGGTGGAGAAGCGTTATCCCAATTCGATCAAGTACAAATATTTCCTTGAAAACTTTGACAAGGCATGGTCGCAGCCTTCCCCCCAGGGCCAGGTCACCTATGGGAACCTCCCGCCCGGCGACTATGTGCTGAATATTCTTGCCACCAACAACCGGGGCAGGTGGGATGCTGTGCCGCTGCGATACCCCTTCGTCATCCAGACACCGTTCTACAAGCAAGCGGCATTTATTGCCGGAACCCTTATCATAGGGATCGGTCTGACGATTCTTGTTGTGTACCTGAACGTACGTCGCAACGTCGAGAAAAAGTTGGAGGTCGAACGCATCCGGCTGCGTGAACAGGACAGCTTACGCAAAGTAATTGCCCGCGATTTCCATGATGAAATGGGCAACCAGCTTACCCGCATCATTAATTACATCAGCCTGATCAAGCTCAGCGGCAATGGGCATGCCCGGGAATTGTATGATAAGGTGGAGGACTCTGCGAAATACTTATATACCGGCACGCGGGACTTCATTTGGAGTATTGACCCGGGAAATGATGAACTTTCCATCGTGTTTATCCACATTCGTGATTTCGGCGAAAAGTTATTCGAAGAAAAGCAAATTCATTTCCGCGCTTTCAACGAAGTGAAAGAAATGATCCGGATTCCGTATGGCTTTAGCCGCGAAGTCAATCTCATTATGAAAGAAGCGATGACGAATTCGTTCAATCACTCCGGGGCAGCAAACGTATCGTTTACCTTGCGCCAGAATGATAATGAGTACGAGATGAAACTGGAAGACGACGGGATCGGATTTATTCCCGAGACGGTAGAACGCAACGGCATTAAAAATATGCAGGCCAGGGCCGATCGCATGGATTCTACCTTGCATATTCAAACCGAGCCCGACCTGGGTACGGTCATTCGAATCATTTTCTCTAAAACCAAAACCACAAAACTATGGCCCTCTCCGCAAAGAAAAGAGTTTTGATCATCGAAGATGATCCTGAAATCCGGCACAGCTTCCAGGTGATCGTCAACAGCTCTCAGAATTTTGTTGTGATCAATACATACAATAGCTGTGAAGCGGCCATCAAACACCTCGTGCCGGACAAGCCGGAGATCGTGCTGATGGATATTGGACTGCCGGGCGGCATGAACGGGATCCAGGGCACAAAAATCATAAAAGAAAAAAGCCCCGGTACCGAGATCGTGATGGTCTCCGTATACGAAGACAGTGAATTGGTGTTTGAAGCGTTAAAGTCTGGCGCCTCCGGGTACATTACAAAAAGTGCCAACTACCAGGAGCTGCTGGCCGCCCTCGAAGAAATCGTCAGGGGAGGGGCACCCATGAGCAGTAAGATTGCCAGGATGGTGATCGATAACTTTCACGTCAACCTTAACAGCCCGCTGACCCGTCGCGAGACGGAAATTTTGTCCTTGATTGCCGAAGGTAAAACCTATACACAGATATCGGAGGAACTTTTCATTTCCAAGGAAACCTCGAAGACCCACATTAAGAATATCTACTCCAAACTGCAGGTAAAATGTAAATCCGAGGCGATTGCGAAGGCGAATTCGGAGCGATTGATTTAGCGCTCCAGGATTGCCGCTACCCCCATGCCTCCTGCCGTACAAATGGAAACCAAGCCCCTGCCGTTTCCTTTTTTAAGGAGCAGTTTGGACAGCCCTGCAACGATGCGCGACCCGGTTGCTCCAAAGGGATGGCCCAGAGCAACGCTCCCTCCTTTTATATTCATCTTCGTACGGTCGATAGACCCCATAGCCTTGCCCAGCCCCAGTTCTTTCTTGCAATACGCTTCACTCTCCCAGGCTTTCAATGTGCACAATACCTGGCCGGCGAACGCTTCGTGTATTTCGTAAAAATCAAAATCTTGTAATGTCAGGCGATTGCGCTCAAGCAGGCGGGCCACGGCTACTGTCGGCGCCATCAGGAGTCCGGCTCCATGCACGTAATCCACTGCTGCCGATTCTACATCGATCAGATAGGACTGTATGTCCAACTGGTTTTGGCGCGCAAAGCTTTCAGACGCGAGGAGGACGGCGCTGGCTCCATCCGTGAAAATGGTACTGTTGCCGGCGGTGAGTGTGCCCTTGCCACTCTTATCAAACGCCGGTTTCAGGTGGCTGAGTTTCTCCAGACTGGTATCGCCGCGGACGATTGTATCACGCGATGCATTTTTGAATGGTACGATCAGGTCGTCATAAAAGCCCTCTTGATATGCTTTCGAAGCTTTTTGATGGCTTTCCAGGGCAAGTTGGTCCTGCTCCCCCCGACTGATGTTCCATTCCTTTACCATGATTTCCGTATGCTGCCCCATCGACTTGCCGGTACGCGGTTCCACGATATCGGGAAAAACCGGGGCCAGGTCGCGCAATCCGATTTTGAGGAATTTGAGAAGGCGATCTCCTGGGTTCTTTGTATTATTAATGTCAATCAACTTCCAGGCGAGTGCGCGCTTGACCATCACCGGGAGATCGCTGTTGGTGTCGCTGCCTCCAGCGATACCGGCTTCGATTTGTCCTGCCGCAATCTTTAAGCCAATCAGATTGATCGTTTCCAGGCTGGTGCCACAAGCCTTCTGAACATTAAAAGCAGGCGTACGCGGATCCAGGTCGGTGCCCAACACCACCTCGCGCGACATATTCCAATCCAGGGAACTTTTCATTACCGCCCCCAGGGCTACATCCCCAAGTCGCTTCCCGGAAAGGTTGTATTTTCTTACGATGGCCTGAACCGTAGCAGTGAGCATTTCCTGGTTAGTCGTGCGGGCATATTCTTTAAAGGACTTGACGAACGGAATTCGAAGTCCTCCGATAATGGCTACACGTTGATTGATGTTATGCATAGAAGGGTTTCAGTTTACAAACTCCGGGTTCAAATGTTAAAGTGAAGGATTCTCAACTCCTTGCTCCTCAAATTCTCGATCAGGTTCTCCGAAGGAGTCCGGAGTCCTTCGGACTGGTTCCGGGTCAAATAGTAAAGTGAGTGCATGAAGTTTAGTGGCCAACGTTTTTGGACGCCATGCGATCTGTTAAATTTTCGGACGATTCCCTTTTTAGTTTTGGATTATCAACTCCTTGCTCCTCAACTTCTCACTTCTCAACTTCTCACTTCTCAACTCCTCGCCTCTCAACTTCTCACTTCTCAATCAGCAATTTTCACCGAAGTCATGGTGAGTGATCCACCGATGGCCTTGTCATTGAA
>DATHFS010000380.1:0-3123 GCA_035317975.1 Cyclobacteriaceae bacterium
CTGAGGAAGTTTTCCATTGCCCCAATTGTAATTACCGCCATCGACGATGACGCCGCCGATTGAGTTACCATGACCGCCAATCCATTTCGTAGCCGACTCCACCACTACGTTGGCTCCGTGTTCGATCGGGCGGAAGAGGTACCCTGCCGCGCCAAAGGTATTGTCAACAATGAGCGGAAGGTCGTGCTTTCTGGCCAGTGCGGCGATGGCGTCAAAGTCAGGAATGTTAAAGCCAGGATTACCAATCGTTTCAAGATAAAGCGCTTTCGTTTTTTTATCGATCAGTTTTTCAAATGCCTCCACTTTGTCTCCTTCGGCAAAGCGGACGTCGATGCCCAGGCGTTTGAACGCCACCTTGAATTGATTATAGGTACCGCCATATAAGAAAGTCGTGGAAACAAAATTGTCGCCGGCTTGCAAAATGTTATTCAATGCGATGAACTGGGAAGCCTGTCCTGATCCCACAGCGAGTGCGGCTACCCCTCCTTCCAGTGCGGCAATTCGTTTTTCAAATACATCGGTGGTGGGGTTCATGATCCGCGTATAGATATTTCCAAATTCTTTCAGCGCGAAGAGGTTGGCGCCGTGTTCGGAGTTTTTAAACACATAGGATGTAGTTTGGTAGATCGGCACAGCGCGCGATCCGGTAGTCGGGTCAACTTCCTGCCCGGCGTGAAGTTGAAGTGTTTCGAAGCGTAAGGTTGACATGGTTGTAATGATTTAAGGTCTTTATTTTTTTGTTGTATTAATAAAATAAATGGAAGTGCAAACAGCGATGACGTATTGGTGTCAAAGGCTGATGTGCTGTTGCGAAGGGGAAAGTTCGCTCAGCAGCAACAACAACATGCTTCGCCCATATAAAGACGAATACGTTGAATCAAAATGATGTGGGAATGGAGAAGAGGCGACAGCGAAGGCTGCAACTCTTTTTGCCTGGGTGCGTGGGTGTTTGTTACCTGGTTTTTCATCGTTTTACCGGTTTATATCTCTCCCGACACCTGTCGAGAGCAGGATTTAGCACCTTTCCTCTTGATCCCATCTTATGGTAAGCGGGATCGGGAGACGGTTGCTAGCGCTTCTACGAGCCTGGACTCTCTGCGCTTCTTTATAAATCGGTTGGGCTGAAAATTGCTTCCCCGACTATGATCTCACAAACGTATAGTAGTTTGAAAGAGTTTCCAAGTCTTCTGTTAAAAATATGTTAATGCTGACGAGTGTTAGTGGGCTGAAAATCAAGGGATAGGGGCATCCAAATTAGCCACAAAGGCACGTAGGCACGAAGGTTTTGTTTTCTTATTCTTCGTGAAACTGTAACTCCTTCGATTGCCACACGGCGAAAGATGAAAAAAAATAAAAAACTTAGTGACTTCGTGTCTAAGCACGGTTAAAAAATCAGGTCAACATTCCACCGTCGACCTGGATGACTTGTCCGGAAATGTAAGTCGACATATCGGAGCCTAAAAATACACAGGCATCGGCAACGTCATCCGGCTTGCCGCCGCGTTTGAGTGGAATCGCATCCCGCCAGCTTTGAACGGTTTTCTCATCCAGCTTTGCGGTCATCTCTGTTTCAATGAAGCCGGGAGCGATGGCATTGGAACGGATGCCGCGTGAACCCAATTCCAGCGCAACCGATTTGGTGAATCCAATGATGCCTGCCTTGGATGCGGCATAATTGGCTTGACCGGCATTGCCTTTCAAGCCCACCACGGAAGTCATGTTGATGATCGATCCGCTGCGCTGTTTCATCATGGGCTTGGTGGCGGCCTTTACCGTATTGAAACACGACTTGAGATTGACGGCGATGACGTTGTCCCACATTTCTTCCGTCATGCGCACCAACAAATTATCCATCGTAATACCGGCATTGTTCACCAGAATATCCAGGGATCCGAAATCGGCAACAACATCCGTGATCAGTTTGTCTGCCTGGCTGAAATCAGAGGCATTGGAGCGGTACCCTTTTGCTTTTACTCCTTTGGCTGTCAGTTCTGCTTCCAGCGCCTGGCCTTGCTCTACACTGGAGAGATACGTGAAGGCAACATTGGCGCCTTGCTCCGCATACCGGAGGGCGATGGATCTTCCTATTCCTTTAGAGGCGCCGGTAACCAGTGCGTTTTTTCCCTGAAGTAGTTTCATGATGGGCTCAAGTTGGATGGCAAGCAATACCAATTCATTTCCAAGATGGTCAAAAGTAGCTATTTCTGCCAAAAATCAGGATAACCAGGTGAATTAGCTTTTAAATAAAACCAAGAATTAAAGATGAGGGGATTTTATTTCACGAATCGGTGGTTTTATCTTTGGCAGCGAATTTCAAAATTCCTTACTATGGCACAATATGATTTGATTGTTATTGGAAGCGGGCCGGGAGGCTACGTGGCAGCCATCCGGGCGTCACAATTGGGAATGAAAGTAGGGGTAGTTGAGAAAGCGGAGCTTGGCGGTATTTGTCTCAACTGGGGATGCATTCCGACGAAGGCGCTATTAAAGAGTGCCAATGTCTTTGAATATTTCCAACACGCCGCTGATTATGGGATCAAGGTAAAAGAGGCTACTCCCGATATCGGCGGTATGGTGAAGCGCAGCCGTGACGTTGCGGCCAGCATGAGTAAAGGCATAGAGTTTCTCTTTAAGAAAAATAAAATCGATGCTATTGCGGGGTATGGTAAACTTAAGAAAGGCGGCAAAGTTGAAGTGACGGATGCTGCCGGAAAGAAGACCGATCATGAAGCCAAGCATATTATCCTGGCTACGGGCGGCCGTTCGCGCGAATTGCCGAACCTGGTCATTGATGGGAAGAAAATCATCGGATACCGGGAAGCCATGATCTTGCCAGAGCGGCCCCAGAAAATGCTGGTGGTGGGTTCAGGCGCTATTGGGGCCGAGTTCGCCTATTTCTACAGCACAATTGGCACGGAAGTAACGATCGTTGAATTTTTGCCGCGCCTGGTGCCGGTGGAGGACGAGGAAGTTTCCAAAGCGCTGGAGAAGTCCTTCAAGAAAGCGGGCATCACCATTTACACCAGTTCGGAAGTGACAAAAGTGGATACCAATGGGAAAGGCTGTGTATCCACGGTGAAAACGCCGACCGGCGAAATTAAGATCGAGTCGGATATTGTTCTT
>DATHFS010000381.1:0-2701 GCA_035317975.1 Cyclobacteriaceae bacterium
AATCCGGAAAAGGAAAAAGAATATTTTCAGCAAAAGCGGGAGAATTTGACGAAAACGATCCTTCCTCAATTAACCGAAGAAATTGAAAAGGGGAATATTGCCCCGATCAAACTGGAACACTTCATGACCAATATGATGTCGATGTGCAGCTACCCCCTCGTCGCCAAACCCCTCTTACAAAAGATGTTTGGTTTTGACGAAAAGGCCTACCGGAATTTTCTAAAGGAACGCAAGGCGATCATTTACAAGGTTCTTTTCAACGAAGAGCCGGAAGATTAATTTACCTGAATACTAACCCCTGACAATGAATACCTTTTGTAAAATGAAAAACCAATCCCAAAGGAAGGCCTTGAAAACGGCGATCCTTTTTCTACTTCCCTTCTTCCTACAGGCTCAGCAAACGGAACCCGGCCCGGAATTGAAAAAAGCAACCCTCGACGAGGTGGTTGACTATGCCATTAAGCATCAACCGATCATTCAGCAGTCCTTGATTGACGAGAAAACGACAGAAACAACGATCAAGGGCAAGCTGGCCGATTGGTATCCTCAGCTGAATTTTAACTATTCCTTGCAGCATAATTTTGTGATCCAGCCTACTCTATTTCAGGGCAACATTGCGCGGTTCGGAGCCAACAACACTTCCTTAGGCCAGTTTGCACTTTCGCAAACCCTCTTCAACCGCGATGTTCTGTTGGCTAAGAACTCCGCCTCCGATGTAAGAACACAGGCCGTGCAGAAAACCAGCAGCAGTAAAATCGATGTTGCTGCCAACGTGACCAAGGCCTTCTACGACGTATTGGCCACCACCCAGCAAATAAAAGTGGGTCAGGGGGATGTAACGCGGTTAAAGCAGAATCTGAAAACGGCCCACGACCAATACGCTGCCGGCCTTGTCGATAAAACAGATTATAAGCGGGCCACCATTACGCTGAGCAATACCGAGGCAACACTAAAAAGCAACATGGAGTTGTTAAACTATAAATTGGAATACCTCAAGCTGCTCATGGGCTATCCGTCCGGTGGTGAGCTGAACCTTACCTATGATAGCCTTCAAATGGAAAATGAAATTTTGCTCGACACCCTTCAACCTGTTGATTATACGAACCGGATTGACTATAAATTGCTCGTTACTCAAAGGAGACTACAGGAAGCAAGTATTCATTATAGTTACTGGAGTTTCTTACCCACGGTAGCCGTCAACGGGGCCTACAATTTTTATTATCTGAATGCAGGTACGGGCATTCCCATCAGCGATATCTACAGGACCAATACACCGTACTCCTTCGCGGCCCTGACCGTATCGCTTCCCATTTTTCAAGGGGGCAAACGCATCGCCAACATTAAACAGCAACGGTGGACGATGAAAAGACTGGACTGGGACATCACAAACCTGAAAAATACCGTCAGCTCGCAGTATGCACAAACCTTAGCGGCCTACAAAAGCAATTTTATCACATACCAAACACTCAAACAAAATGTAGAATTGGCAAAGGAAGTCTACGACATCATCCAACTTCAGTATAAGACCGGTGTCAAGAGTTACCTTGAAGTGATCACCGCCGAGACGGACTTGCGCACGGCAAGAATAAATTACTTCAATGCCTTATATGCCGTTCTCTCCAGTAAAATAGATGTTCAAAAAGCCCTGGGTCAAATCAATTACTAATTCTAAAACCCTTTCACTATGTTCATAAAATCGACTCAAAATCTTGCAATCCTGCTCCTCCTCCTTTTCGCTGCCTCCTGCGGTCCTAAACAGCAACCGGTCAAGCAACCTCCCGTTCAGGTTACGGTCCAGAAGATTGCCGAATCCAACGCTATCTATTACGATGAATATCCTGCCACACTTACTGCCATCAACCAGGTCGAACTCCGTGCGCAGGTAAACGGATATATCACGGCAATCCATTTCAACGAAGGCAATCACGTCAAAACCGGACAAAAATTATATTCCATCGACCAGCAGCAGTATGAAGGAGCGTATCAGCAAGCGTTGGCTAACCTTGCGGTCCAGGAGGCCAATCTGGTGAAGGCGCAAAAGGATGTAGAGCGGTACCGCGAGCTGGACAAACACGATGCCGTTGCCAAACAACTGGTGGATAACGCAGAAGCCACCTATGAAGCAGGTAAAAAGCAAGTGGAAGCCGCGAAGGCAACTGTTCGGAGCGTTCAGACCAATGTTCGCTACACCTCCATTAATGCTCCGTTCGACGGCACAATCGGGATTTCTCAGGTAAAGCTGGGAGCCGCCGTTTCCGCAGGACAAACCATATTAAATACAGTTTCATCGGATAACCCGATTGCAGCCGATTTTTCGATTGATCAGAAAGAAATCGATCGGTTCACCCAGTTGAATGCCGGATCAAGCGGGACCGCTGACTCCATGTTCCGGCTTGCGTTCAACGGGAAGGTTTATCCTCACGCCGGAAAAATAAGATTGATCGACCGCGCGGTAAATTCACAGACCGGTACCATCATCGTCAGGTTGGAGTTTTCCAATCCCGGGAATGCGCTGCGGGCCGGTATGAGCGGTACCATAAGGGTGCTTAACAATGCGGCTAAAAAATCCATCCTGATCCCTTACAAAGCCGTGACGGAACAATTGGGAGAATTTTTTGTGTACGTCGTAAAAGTGGACAGCAATAAAGTCACGCAGCAACGGGTAACGGTGGGCAAACAAGTAAGCCGCAATGTGGTCATT
>DATHFS010000382.1:0-6497 GCA_035317975.1 Cyclobacteriaceae bacterium
CCGGATCACGACCTCATTCAGCATCGTGGATTTGTTCAGCAGCCTGATCTGACCAAGGTTGACTTCGATCATGCCCTCTCCGGGAATAATTCTTTTCATGTAAGGGGCGAAACCCAAAAAAGAAACTTTAACGAAGTATTCACCCCGGACTACATTCCTGATTTCAAAGAAACCCTTGCTATCACTCGTGCCAAAATTTACTAAAGAAGAATCTTTTGACTGTAAAATAATAACCGTAGCGGACGGAAGGGGACTGGACGCCGAATCCAGCAACTGGCCCTTGATGGTAAGTTTTTGGGCAAAACCCAGGTGAGCGGATAAAATGAGAGAGAAGAGAATAATTTTTTTCACGAAGGATCAGGTTTTCTCAGGGCGCGTTTCTAATTCTGAATGATCATTTGGCCACGCTCTCTTCTTTTTTTCATTTGTTCATCTACCATTTTCCTGAATTCGGCTTGTGTTGTCTTTTGGCCGCGGGTAGGGACGTTCAACTCATTTTTCTTCAGTGGCCTTAATTCTATTTTCTTTGCAACGATAACGCGTTCGCCGCTGTTGAAGTCAACAGCCAAAATAGCTCCGGGAAGGGTATTGAAGCGATCGGGCCCGAGAAACGGCCGTAGCCGATCTGTGTACCATGCGGTAATGGTTTGCTTACGCTCTCCATCGGTATAGAAGGCTTGCTTGCACTCATATCCCGTAATGGTTTTAGTCTCGGTGCGAAATTTCCAGGGCGCCATCCTTACCGAATCATCGATCAGATAATCTTTGCCCATGAACTCCTGCAGGGAAGTAACCTTGCCGGAAGGTGCATTGCAATAAATTTCAATGCGTTGCCGAAAAACCCTTCGTATCCGTCCTCCGCTGTTTTCTGTATCTTCCTCTTCCTCTTCTTCGATCAACGGCTTGTATAACGACTCTGTCGCAGTAAAGAAAAGCTGCTGTTTGAATGTCCTGAACTCCGGAACCATCGCCTTCATGTCCTGGCGGTCCGCCGGCAACGTACGGTGAACGTTGATGCTGATTTCATAGGTAATGACTCCTTCCTGGTCCTGGCCAAAGGCGACATGGGCGGCAATGAGCATAATGATTACACCGATGAGCAAAATGATTTTCTTCATACCGTTATTTTTAATGTAAATCTACGACCCGGGTGGGAGCGCCCGGGTTAATAATCATGAAAGGAATGTTAATTAACGTTAAAAACGAACCGGGAAGACTTTCTAGCCTTTACCTTTGTTTTGGCCGTGAAGAAACCAAAAAACGCAGTAACCGTCGCCCTCATGCTCAGCAGCATTTTGTTGTTGTTGGTGCTTCAGGTTCTTTGGGTGCGAAGTTCCTACCACAAGGCATTTGACGATTTTCACAAGGAAACGAACATGCTGTTCAGAAATACCGTCATGGCCATGCGCGACTCCATCGTCCAGCGAAGCATGGTGACCCTTCCGGGCGATAGTGTCCATGGAAAAAACGTTCGAGCTCAGGATTTTCCAGACAGCCTCATGGAACAATTCGATCGTCATGAGCGAACCTCCCTCATTAAGGTTCTGGTAGGTCCGGATAGCAGCGACTCGCTGAGTCAGTCGATCAAGCCTCTGGTTTCCCGATTTTATAATAATTCCCGCAGGCAAGGTAATTTCCTTTTCCGCCTGGGCCCTGATTCGCTGAACACAGACAGTATCCATTACCACTTCAGGACGGCTTTGTCAAATGCCGGACTCGACTTGCCTTTTCAAATAATCCAATTGAAACGAGGGGAGAAATTGCCTTTCCATAAGAGCTTGCTATTTTCCGATCAGGTTCGAACCAATTCCGGGAATCGTTATGCCGCTTCTTTTTCAGGTATCAATAGCCTCCTCCTCAAAGAGATCATTCCGCAAGTTCTTTTTTCAGCCTTCCTGACCATTCTCACGATTGGATCCTTCTATATGATGTACCGAAGTGTATTGACCCAACAGCAAATGGCCGAACTTAAAAATGATTTTATCAATAATGTCACGCACGAATTAAAAACCCCCATCACGACGGTACGAGTCGCGCTGGAAGCATTGCAGGATTTTAAGGGGCTTGATAACCCCCAACTCACCCGCGAATACCTTGACATTGCACAAAATGAATTGTCCCGACTCACCCTCCTTACGGATAAGATTCTGAGGACCGCCGTTTTCGAAAAGAACGGAGTGGTGTTTCAACCTGAAAAGGTGGACCTCGAAAAATTGGTCGAGCAAATTCTCGCCTCTATGAAACCGGTGTTTGATAAAAGCGGCGCTACCGTAACGTTCGCCAAGGAAGGAAGCGACTTTATTTTATCAGGTAGTGTCGAGCACCTGACCAATGTTTTTTATAATCTCCTCGACAATGCCCTAAAATACAGTACCTCTCCTCCTGAAATAAAGGTGGTTGTCAAAGGCGGAACAGATACCCTGCTCCTTTCTGTGCGGGACAATGGGCAGGGTATTGATTCTGAATATCATAAGAAGGTCTTTGAAAAATTCTTTCGCGTCCCGACCGGCGATGTGCATAATGTGAAGGGCTATGGACTAGGACTGAGCTATGTCAACAGCGTTGTGCGAAGTCATCACGGGACCATCCATCTTGAATCAGAACCCGGAAAGGGCAGCTGTTTTATTATTACCCTGCCTAAGAATGAAAAAAACTAAGATCCTCTATGTTGAAGATGAACCCTTTCTTGGCAAAATCGTCAAGGAAACCCTGGAGAGCCGTGATTATGAAGTGAACATGGTTTCCGATGGTCGTGTGGTGATGAATTTATTTACCCAGGAAAAACCGGATATTTGCGTGCTGGATATTATGCTGCCAAACAAGGACGGATATGCAATAGCCAAAAGTATTCGCCAGGTGGATCCCTCCATCCCGATTATTTTTGTGACCGCTAAGACACAGACGGTGGACCTGCTGAAAGGATTCGAGTCCGGGGGGAATGACTATCTGAGGAAGCCATTCAGTATGGAGGAACTCATTGTTCGCATCAATAACCTTTTATTGCTGTCGCATAAAAAGGGTGATCCGCGCCAGGAAACGATCCTGCTCGGAAAATTTCAATTTCACCCGCAACGCTATGAATTGAGGAAAGAGGATTCTGTAAAGAAACTATCCCATCGTGAAACGGTGCTCCTTCAGATCTTATCGGAAAATCAAAATAGCACCGTACGTCGTAAAGATGTACTCATGCGCGTGTGGGGCGACGACTCGATCTTTAACTCACGGAACCTGGACGTATACATCACCAAGCTTCGCGACTATCTCAAAGACGATCCCTCCGTTCAGATAACGACTATCAAGGGCGTAGGCTATCATTTTGGCGTGGGGTAATTCCGGCGAAAGTGTTTAGATTTGTTGAAGCCCACCCTTGTTGGCTAAGCACGCTATGTCAAATTGGAAAATCAGGTTCTCGCTTTTTCTCAATTACTTCGTCTTTGCCATCCTTCTCAACAGCGTAGGAACTGTAATCCTGCAGGTGCAATCCAATTTCAGTGTTTCGGAATCATCGGCCAGTGTGCTGGAGGCATTCAAAGACCTAAGCATCGCCGCTGTATCCTTCCTGGTGGCATCGTACATCACCAGGATCGGCTATAAAAATGCCATGCTTATCGCACTCGGATTTATTTCGCTGGTGTGTCTGTTGATGCCTTCCCTCCCGAGTTTTGCAATGACTAAAGTATTGTTTGCAGCAACCGGGACGTGTTTTGCTTTGATAAAAGTCTCCGTTTATGCGACGATTGGAATTATTACCAACGATAAAAAGGACCACGCCAGCTTCATGAATTTTATTGAATCATTTTTTATGGTGGGGATTCTTACAGGTTATTTTATTTTCAGCGCATTTGTCAGCGATGCTCAACCCCAATCCACAGCCTGGTTTAAGGTCTATTACCTATTGGCAGGGATCGCCATCGTTGCTTTCCTCCTATTGTTCAGCACTGCGCTCGACGAGTCGTCTGTAAAAAATACGGAAGCCAGGCCCCTCGCGCAGGATTTTGTGGAAATGTTCAGACTCGCCATTGCGCCGATTGTTTTAATATTTATTGTCAGTGCGTTCATCTATGTTTTGATTGAACAAAGCATTATGAGTTGGCTGCCGACGTTTAATAGCAAGGTACTCCGTCTTCCGACTACGCTTAGTATCCAAATGGCAAGCATTTTGGCAGCGAGTACGGCGATCGGGCGTTTCACGGCAGGCGTTGTACTGAGAAAAATACATTGGTATGCTGTTTTGATTGTGTGCTTGTTGTCTGCCGGTGTACTCGTCGTGATCGCTATTCCACTCGCGCAAAAATCAAGTGAGCTTCCGGTAACCAGTTGGGCCTCCGCGCCCCTGGGTGCATTTATTTTTCCGTTGATTGGATTATTTATTTCGCCCATTTATCCGGCCATCAATTCAGTGATCCTGAGTACACTTCCACCGCGTCAGCATGGGGCCATGTCAGGACTGATTGTTATTTTTTCTGCACTGGGGGGCACCACGGGCTCTATTATTACCGGGCATATTTTTGAAGCGTACGGCGGAGAAACGGCTTTCTATTTTTCACTCGTTCCAATCGGCATTTTGATAAGCTGTTTGTTTTTCTTCAATCGCATTCAAAAAAGGTCGGAGGTTGAAATCAAGTTCGTTGCCGCCGGGGGGCATTAAGAAAACAATGAAGAAACTCGAGATCTTTGAATTGGGCCAGCTCTTCGAAGAAGTGCAAATGAACTCGCTCTTTCCGGATGGCAAAACGTTTCCGGACTGCCTCCCTAAAAAAGAGTTATCGCAAATCAACCAGGAGTATCAACACGCCAAGGGCCTTCCGGATTTCGACCTTAAAAAATTTATCGATTCCAATTTCGAATTACCTAAGGTCTACTCACACCGTTACGAAAGCGATGCCAATAAGCCGGTAAAGGACCACATTGGAGATCTTTGGACCGTCTTAACGCGCCAGCCCGATCATGAAGTCAGTTCGCTCATTCCTTTGCCGTTTTCATACATTGTTCCGGGGGGCCGGTTTCGCGAGATCTATTATTGGGACAGTTATTTCACCATGCTGGGACTACAGGTATCCCGGCGCGTGGACATGATCGGGAATATGGTTGATAATTTTTCTTATCTCATCGATCACATCGGATACATTCCCAACGGCAACCGGACGTACTTCCTGGGCAGGTCCCAGCCTCCGTTTTACTCCCTCATGATCCAGATCTTGCGGGAAGAAAAGGGCATGGATATTTTAATGAAATACCTGCCGTGGCTCGAGAAAGAATACAAGTTTTGGATGTCGGGTGCGGAAGCGCTGAACGATTCCAACAAGGCGATACACCGTGTCGTGCGCATGCCCGACGGTTCAACGATGAACCGGTATTGGGATGAGCACAATACACCCCGGCCCGAAGCTTATAAGGAGGACGTGGAGTTGTCGCATCTATCCAAAACCAAACCCGCGGAGCTGTTTCGTCATTTGCGGGCTGCGGCCGAATCGGGGTGGGATTTTAGCGGCAGGTGGTTCAAGGATCCCGGCTCATTTGCAAGTATTCATACAACCGATATTGTTCCAGTCGATTTGAATTGCCTGTTGTTTCACCTGGAAAAAACAATTTCTGAAGCAATGCACCTTGCTCACAATCCGACAGGGGCCAGCCACTATGCGGCGCTGGCGCAAAAACGGAAAGTGGCCATTCAAAAATACTGCTGGAATGAAGTTGAGAAATTTTATTTCGACTACGATTTCGTTCTGGCGAAATATAAGACGCAACTCACGCTGGCGGCTGCGTTTCCGCTTTTCTTTGGGATAGCAGAGGATCATCAAGCCAGGGACGTCGCAAAGCATCTCCATACAAAATTCCTGAAACCAGGCGGACTGACAACCACTCCCGAAAACACCGGTCAGCAATGGGATGCCCCCAACGGATGGGCGCCCCTTCAGTGGATGACGTATAAGGGCCTGACGAATTATGGAGTGCACGATCTGGCAAAGCAGATTAAGCAGAACTGGACCAACGCCAACCAGATGGTCTACAAGAAGACCGGGAAGATGACGGAGAAGTATGACGTTTGGAATAAGGATGCGGAAGCCAGTGGGGGGGAGTATCCGAATCAGGACGGATTTGGGTGGACGAATGGGGTGTTCCTGGCGATGGAGAGATAGTTTCCCTGCCTACGCGAGGCGCTTCGGCAGGCAGGCCGCAGATTGCGCAGATTTTCGCAGAGCAATTCTAACTATGAAATGTCATCCAGGGACAAAACAATAAATAGCCAAACGTCGGCGGATAATTTTATCATTTGAAGGCAATACTTAAATTCCACTATGACTGAAATAAAAATAGGAAACAGAAAGTACGTTCTCTTGCCGGAAGAAAACTATCAGGCATTGCAAAAAAGGGCAGCACTTAAATCAAGGAGTGAGTCAACCTTTACCATTGAGCAAGCTAGATTGTACAGCAAAAGACTGATCCGAAAGTGGGCAAAAGGAAAATAACTATAAAGCGATAAAATAAAAAAAGAG
>DATHFS010000383.1:0-11932 GCA_035317975.1 Cyclobacteriaceae bacterium
AGGCGAACCGGCATGCCAGACCCCCTCCAGGCGATGCCCGCGCGTGCGGATGATTAACGGTGCTTTCTGACCACCCTTGGTCCGGTATTGCAGGCAAGCCAAATCATCCGACAGGATTTGTATGGCATAAAGCAAGTAGTCTAAATATTGAACTTCGGCAATCGGCCGTAAGCCGCGGAGTGCGGCGCCGATCCCTTGCCCAACGATGGTGCATTCCCGAATGCCTGTATCCGTTACGCGCAATTCACCATGTTTCTGCTGAAGACCGGCAAAGCCTTGATTCACATCACCAATTCTACCAACGTCCTCACCGAATGCCAAAATCCGCGGATCGCGTTTCAGCGCAGCATCGAAGCAGGCCTGCAGCACTTCACGGCCATCCACCAGAGGAGAAGAGTCGCTCCATACCGGCATAATGTGCTTCACTTTTAAGGCCGACCATTCCGATTGACTATATAAATGAGAACTAAAGCGATCCAGATTTTCGGTAGTATTCCGCTTGATCCACGCAACGATTTCGTTTTTCAAATCGGACTCCTTTCCCAACATGACCCTCACGGCTTTCTTGGCTGCCTTGAATGCATCCAGCCGAAGCGGGTTTAATGTTTTGTCCATCGTTTCCCGGATCTCCACGAGTTCAACGAGTTCCGGAAATTCACCCTCTCCTCTCTCGAGAAGCAGGGAAAGCTCCCGCTGGTCTTTCTGAATTTCTTCATTAAACGATCTCCAGGCAGCCTCCTTTGCAGCCCGCGCAGTGCCTTTAGCCTCTTTCTCTATACTATCGAGTTCGTCAACCGAACCTATCCCCTCATTTAACATCCATTCGCGCATCTTCCGGATGCAGTCAAATTCCTTCTCCCAGGCCAACCGGGTTTTGGGTTTGTACCGCTCGTGCGAACCCGATGTCGAGTGTCCCTGAGGCTGCGTCATCTCGACGACATGGATGAGCACCGGCACATGTTCTTCCCGGCACACTTTTTCGGCCGCTTCATACACCTTACAAAGGTCAGGGTAGTCCCATCCTTTCACGGTAAAGATATCAAAGCCCTTCTCCGATTTTGTACGCTGAAATCCTGCCAGCACTTTTGAAATGCTGCCCTTGGTGGTATGATATTCCTGAGGCACTGAAATTCCGTAGTCATCATCCCATACCGAAACCAGCATGGGAACTTGCAATACTCCGGCCGCATTGATCGCTTCGAAAAACATTCCTTCCGAAGTAGAGGCATTCCCGATCGTACCAAAGGCTACTTCATTTCCCCGGCTGGAGAGGTCTGAAAAATTTCGCAGGCCCGGATTGTGCCGAAATAATTTGGAAGCATAAGCAAGCCCTACCAACCGGGGCATTTGGGCGGCGGTCGGCGAAACATCAGCACTGCTGTTCTTTAACTTCGCCAGGGACTTGAGGGCGCCCAGCTCATCGATCAGTCGCGTTGCGTAATGGCCGTTCATTAAACGACCCGCAGAAGCAGGATCCGCTTCCACACTCGTATGTGCATAGAGTTGCGCAAAATACTGTTGAAGCGTCAATTCACCGATGGCAAACATGAATGTTTGATCGCGGTAGTAGCCAGCCCGGAAGTCGCCATCACGGAAAACCTTGGCCATCGCCAATTGGGCGATCTCTTTTCCATCGCCAAAGATCCCGAACTTCGCTTTGCCCATGAACACTTCTTTGCGGCCGATCAGGCTCGCTTCACGGCTCTCGCAGGCAAGCCGGTAATCCGCAAGCACAGCTGCAGCTTTTTTTGCTGAAACTCCAATGGTTTTGGTTTGGCTCAAAGAATCGATTTAAATCAAAAATAGAGAAAAACCAAGGAGGGTTCAAAGCCAAAATATTTCCCCGAAGAAAATGTTGAATTCGCGATTAATTTCCAAAGAATTGAATTTGAATGGGGGCCATTGCGAAAGAATAGTCCCCAGGTATTTTCTACCGCGAGGAGACGCGGGGGCGCGAGGAAGGCGCAGAGGTCGGCTCATTTAGTAAAAGGATAATTTTGAAATCTTAAGCAATGCCTACGCGAACGAACTCAGCGGGCGCAGGCGTAGGCAGGAGCCACCTACAGATTGGGCAGGACTCAGAAATAACCCCAAAGAAAAGCCTCTGCGCCTCCTTCGCGCCTCTGCGTCTCCGCGGTGGAAAATTGCCGCAATCGTAACCGAGTACTATCTTTGCGCCCGAACCGGAGGCCCGGTACAAATCCATTTCAGGATCCGCATCCCGGTTTCAAAGACTAAAACATACCGACCATGATCATTGGAGTACCCAAAGAAATAAAGAACAATGAAAACCGGGTGGCTCTTACTCCCGCCGGAACGCAGGAATTAGTGAGGCGAGGACATACGGTTAACATCCAGACGAAAGCGGGTGATGGGAGCGGCTTTGGCGATGCAGAATATGGGAGCGCCGGCGCAAAAATACTTTCCACTGCGGAGGAGATTTTTCGTACAGCCGAAATGATCATCAAGGTCAAGGAACCGGTTGAGCAGGAATATAACCTGATTAGAAAAGACCAGCTCGTCTTCACGTATTTTCACTTTGCCTCGTATGAACCTCTGGCGCATGCCATGATCAAGACCGGTGCCATCTGCCTGGCCTATGAAACCGTGGAACGCATTGATGGAAGCCTGCCTTTATTAGTCCCGATGTCGGAAGTAGCAGGACGCATGGCCATACAGGAAGGAGCTAAGTATTTGGAGAAACCCATGAAAGGCCGGGGGATTCTGCTGGGCGGCGTACCGGGAGTCATGCCTGCAAAAGTCCTTATTTTAGGCGGCGGTGTAGTGGGAGCCAATGCGGCCAAGATTGCCGCGGGCATGGGGGCCGACGTGACGATCACCGATTTGAACATCAACCGTCTTCGCTACCTCGACGACGTGATGCCCAAAAATGTGCACACCATGGTATCCAGCGACTATATGATCCGGGAGCTGGTGAAGACCCATGACTTGATCATTGGCGCGGTACTGGTGCCGGGAGCAAAGGCACCCAAGTTGATCACCCGCGATATGTTGAAGAGTATGCGGCCTGGCACGGTGCTGGTAGACGTGGCCGTGGACCAGGGCGGTTGCATTGAAACCTGCAAACCGACTACGCACGAAGATCCAACGTACATTATCGATGACGTGGTACACTATTGCGTAGCCAATATGCCGGGTGCCGTACCGTACACGTCCACCCAGGCGCTGACCAATGCGACCTTGCCCTATTGTATCAAATTGGCCTCGCAGGGATGGAAAAAAGCCTGCACCGACAGTCTCGAACTGAAGAAAGGGCTGAATGTGATCCAGGGCAAGGTAGTTTATAAGGCCGTCGCCGACGCTTTTAATCTTCCCTACTCGGATGTTAAGGAATTTTTACTTTAATTTATCCCTCCTTCATTCTCGTGGAGGAATTTCATTTTTTCTCGTTTTGTTTTCAGGGGCCGGAACGTAACAGTTCCGGCCTTTTTTAGGCGGGGGCTTTGCCACGAAGACACAAAGACACGAAGTTCTTTTTTATTGACGCTCGGTTTACATGAGTAAATAAATATTGTGTCTTGGTGCCTTTGTGGCAAATTTCCACGGCCGTTATTCAAACGCCGGAAATGAATTAAGAAACTTTGCTTCCTGGCCCGGTACAACCGCTTCGCAACAATAGTGAACCATCCCGTTCGTAACCGCCAGGAACTTCGCGCCGATATTCATGTTATATACGGCGATTTGATTGAAGGCCTTCTGGCTGAGTTTGATGGTCGGCGATTTGCATTCGACGAGCATCCACGGCTTTCCGCGGCGATCATGGATCACAATGTCGGAACGTTTTTGAAGGGCATTAAAAGAAAGTCCGCTCTCTACTTTAAAGAGTGACCGGGGGTATTTCAAATCATGAATGAGGTGATGGATAAAATGCTGACGGACCCATTCTTCCGGGGTAAGGACAATGTACTTCTTTCGAATTACATCAAAAACCCACGCTTTTCCTCCCTCCTTTTTTATCTTTGGGTCATAGGAGGGCAAGTTGAGCGGATACATGGGGTCAAAAATGATACAAACTTTTGTGCAATGAAAACGAAACAGGACATTGTTGAAAACTGGTTGCCGCGGTACACGGGGATGGCCTTAAGGGAGTTTGGGAAGTACGTGCTGCTGACCAATTTTGATAACTATGTACGGAAGTTTGCCGAATGGAATAGCGTGGAGGTGCGGGGCGAAGACAAAGCCATGCTCAGTGCCACCGCCCAGGGAATTACGATCATTAACTTTGGTATGGGCAGTCCGAATGCCGCCACGGTGATGGACTGCCTGTCGGCCATCAAACCGGAAGCGGCTTTGTTTCTTGGAAAGTGCGGTGGCTTGAAAAAGAAAAACAATCTTGGGGACTTTATCCTTCCAATCGCCGCCATCCGGGGTGAAGGTACCTCCAACGATTACTTTCCGCCGGAAGTGCCGTCCCTCCCCGCCTTCGCCCTGCAGAAAGCCATCTCCACAACCATCCGGGATTACAACCAGGATTATTGGACCGGCACCGTGTACACGACCAACCGCAGGGTGTGGGAGTGGGACGAACATTTCAAAGAATACCTGAAAAAGGTCCGGGTGATGGCCATCGATATGGAAACGGCTACTATTTTTTCCACCGCTTTCTATAATGAAATTCCTGCCGGCGCCCTCCTGCTCGTCTCCGATCAGCCGATGGTCGTCGAAGGTGTCAAAACAGAAGAGAGCGACAAATCAGTAACGACCAACTATGTAGATCTTCACTTAAAGATTGGAATTGATTCGTTGAAGCAGTTGATTAATAAGGGGATTACGGTGAAACACTTGTTGTGGTGAAGCAGGCTATGGCCAGTAGGCAATAGGCAATGGGCAGTAGGCAATCGGCAGTAGGCAAAGAGATTCACAATTGAAAGGGTAGTTGGCAATAAGTAGGCAGTAGGCAATGGGCAGTAGGCAAAGAGGTTCACAATTGAAAAGATAGTTGGCAATAGGTAGGCAGGAAGCAGTAGGCAAGAGCGTTGTCCTTTGTGGTTCGTTGTGTCCTTAGTGACCCTGCATTGGTTCCGTTTCAAGGCACTAATTATCAACTAGGATAAAGTATTTCCTTTCTCCTCGCTACAAAGAGACCCGCCAAACCAAGTCCAAAGAACACAATCAATACCAGCACAGAGTTCTTCATTCCAAACACCTCATCGATATATCCGAATGAAAAAATACCAAAGACAATCGCGAGTTTTTCCGTCACATCATAAAAGCTGAAGAACGAAGCCGGGTCCTGCGTATCCGGCATCAATTTACTGTAGGTGCTCCGGCTCAGGGATTGGATTCCTCCCATTACCAACCCCACACAGGCAGCCAAAACATAAAAATAGAACTCTACATTTTGACCCCCTTCCTTCAGCGAGGTAATGGAGTAGGTAGCCATGCAAATCAGTATCCATACAAGAACAACGCCAGAAAGGACCCTTAAATTCCCAAATACCCCTGACAACCTGGAAATCAGAATGGCCCCCGGAATGGCCACCAATTGAATAATGACGACTGTGATAATCAATTTGTCGGCCGGCAAGCCAAGTACTTCTTTGCCAAATAACGTGGCCACAAGCATGACCGTTTGTACGCCCATACTGTAAAACAAGAATGCCACCAGGAACCATTTCAAAACACTCAGGTGCATTACCTGATCCCACACTTTTCGTAATTCCAGGAAGCCCGTCGTCAGAAAACCGGCATCCTGCTGACCGGCTGGCCGGGCCTTGGGCAAGGCAGCAAATGTGATTTGAGCAAATCCGATCCACCAAAATCCTACCAACAGGAAAGTATAGAGCGGGCCGGAAGTTTCGTCGCCTTTGTTGCTGAAAAAAATAACCAGCGCAAATCCAATGATCTGCAAAAGAACACTGCCGATGTACCCCATGGAGAATCCTCTGGCGCTGATCCGGTCTCTGTCTTCCGGTTTTGAAATTTCCGGCAGGTAAGAATTGTAAAACACCAGGCTGCCGATGTAGCCGATGGCCGCCAAAACAAAACAGGCAATACCCCATCCCACATTAGGTTGAGCGCCCTTGAACCAAAAAAGTCCGATGCAGGACAATCCGCCGAGATAGCAAAAGAACTGCATGAACCGTTTCTTGTTGCCACGGGAGTCGGCGATGGAAGAAAGAATAGGTAAAAGCACAGCAATAGCCAGGTAAGCAAATGCCAGCGCATAGTCGTACAGTGCGCTGGCCTTGAAGGTCCTTCCTAGAAACGGAACCCGGTCGCCATAGGCAGCCGTGGTAATACCGCTAAAGTAAATTGGAAAAAACGTGGTGGTGATGACCAGGTTATACGCTGAGTTTGCCCAGTCGTACATGCACCAGGCGTTGATGATCTTGGGGTTGTTTGATTCCATCATTGGCCAATTCTGACTTGCCGGGGAAGTTTGCCCAATATACTCCATGAGCCACTCCCTATTTTGTTTTTTACAAAAAAATAAAACACATTTATACCTCCAAAGCGGGATCAATGAATGTCAGAAATTTCATTTGCCTGTTCAGCATGTTGTTGTTTAGCTGTTCGTCAGCATCGATTTATAAAACGGTCAGTGAACGGCTACAGCTATCAAATTCACCCAAGATGAAGGTCTTTCTTGTGAAGGAAGATTATATTACCTCTTCGGACAATTTTATACATCTTATCAATGGGAAAAAATGGAATGAGTTTGATAAACAAGTACAAACTCTGAAGGATCCCAAAGTAAGAGACTTTCTACGTTCCATCCGACTTTTAATTGACAAACAGTACGATCTCACATATCAGGCGCTGAATCCCCTTTCTGATAGCGACTTTGATTGCCAGGTAAAAATTCTGAAAACGGATTGCTTGCATGAGCTTAAAATAGATTCTGTTGATTTTCGTTTAAACTACCAGGAAGCCCGGGATTGCACTTCTGATTCATTGATAAAATCAATAGCTGAAACGAGATACCGTTTTATCAAGTATGGCATATAAAAATCAAACTGGTCTTGTCATTATTCTTTTGGCTCTTTTGAATAGTTCCTGTTCCCCCTATAGCCGGCTTTACAATGACTTTACAAAAGGTCAATCGAGTATACAATACATCCACACATCCGGGAAGGAAGGAAAGAAAAATGAGAAGGGTATATTTATAGACAAGCCCTTCCTGAGTGATCGCAAATTCAATTCATCCGCAAACGTTCATAAAATTAACAGCTCAGTCGTCCCCTTACTTGTTTTCAATAGTTGGAAATACCAGTATGAGTGCGCTATCGGTCCACCCATGATTAAAGAAAATCTGCCCCGTTTTATTCAGACTTCGTTTCTTGAAGAGAGTGAAAGAAGCGGAACATTCAGGATCGATACGCTTTCCTCACCTGCGTCCTTGTCGCTGGAAATAGATGTTGACAGCCTTGCGGCAAAAGGCCCGTACGATAACACCGGCTATTTCATTTACCTCTTTTTTGGATACAGCTATCAGGTGCATGAACATGCAGGTCCCGGAGTTGCCTACAGTCGCTTTCATTACCGGGTAAGAAAAGGGGATGCCGTTGTCCTGGAAGATGTTGTCAGCCATCAGGCTTCTTTTCAACCGCTAAAAATGGCCCGAACCACTTTTAAGAAATTTCATGACATGTACAGAGCCAACCTGGTCGAGTCATTGGGCGATACCTTCAAACGAAATATTGAAGAAATTGTATCTCACCTTAATATTCTCCTGGAGAAGGATCCTGACAGCAAATCCGGTGGAAATAATCAGTGAAATTTATTAATTCCATCATGTCGCACGGAATCAAACTCAAAAATTTGATTAAGTTTGCGGGCTTTTCCCGGAGAGGTGTCAGAGTGGCCGATCGAGCACGCTTGGAAAGCGTGTTTACCGCAAGGTAACGTGGGTTCGAATCCCACCCTCTCCGCTCAACTATGCCACCGGCGCACTGGCCTGCGCTATGGCTTCGTTGAGCAGGCAGAGGCCTGCAGACAGTAAGAGGCTTCCAACGTTTATATCTTCCCCTCCGAAGCAATCCTCGATAAAATAAAATGGTGAGGATCCAATAAAGGCATGCCCCCAAGTCCTTTCCAGACAAAAACGGCTCCGTGCTTTATTTGAGTGAACCCGGCCTTTTTTCTGACTGCAACCTCCGCCTTATTGATCGCATTGTGTGAAAAATCCCAGGTCCGGATCAACCTCAGATTAGCCTTTTTGCGCCCCTTTAGAATGTTCACTGCTTTTACCAGTATGGCCGTTTTCTGAATTTCTGTCAGCGAAGTTGAGTACAGGTCCTGGATCAGGTACCACACGCCATCCTCATGATGGTTCAGTAGAACGTGGGCAACCTTTTTGGATTCGACGTAAAAACCAACATTAAGTATTTCATCGTGATAGGGATTGTCTGTAATCCGCCAGCGCAAGTAGTTCACCTCCTGCTTGATCATAAAATGATCCGGTGTACCGGAGAGAATATCCCCGGCAAGAAAATTATTGTCTTCCATCGACCGCTTTTCCAGGGTGGAATGAGAAATTCCTTTTAAATGACTGTCCGCCGAAAAATTTCTTTTCAGCGATACCACTTTCGAAAAACCACAGAGTGCAAGCATTTTTGTTTTAGACCACAACGTTTTGGTCCTGTTGTACCGTAACAAATACCGTGCAGCACCCAGGATATCAAAAGCCATCAAAGATTGGCTGACGATATAGGGAGTGTCAAAGCCTAACTTGGTAAATGGTTTTTTCGCATAGGTGAATCCCCAAATGTATTGTATTCCCCTTTTTTGAGATTGATCAAACAATAGTTTATACATATTCTCAAAAATGTTCAAGCCCCTGTAATCGGGATGAACAAGGGTGTCTTCTGACTTTGCCGTCAGTACGGTCTCCCCCTTACCTGTAATAACATCGACCGGAATGGCGCCCTGACAACCCACTACTTTCCCCGTTTGCCGGTCTTTTGCCACGATGTAAATCCCCGGTAGCGCGGGCGATTTCCTGAATTCCCAAAGAAATTTTTCTTCATCCCTGCCGGATTTGTAGATAGAATTAAAAAAATCATTGGCAAGGTTTATTTCCGCATCGTTCAGAACAGTTATTTCTATATCAGCAGCTTGCATTCTTTTGACGTGTTTTTAGCGCGAAGAGTGACTTTTTATTTTCTCTAATAATTCAGATCCTAATACGTTTTCAGGTTTTAACGTAACTACGTTTTCAAGGAGGTCCCTATAGAATTTGGTTACTCCCGGATAAGTCACCTCATCAAAAAAACTATTGTGCCACAATAAACTAAATAGGCCTCCAAATTTTGAAATCTCATTCACCAATGCCATACATTTTTCCATAGCCTGCGAGGTCGTGTATTCCCGGTAGGCGAACAAGGTTCCGTCCATCACATTCAGCGGAAATTCCCACAGGTCAATCATTTTGTCATTGTCAAAGTCATACAATTTAAATGGCAGGCAATAAGAATTTCTAAAACCCTCATGGGCCGCAAAACCCAACGTACAATCGTATTGAAGCCCGCCTTCTTCCAATAGTTGCGCCGTAAGAGGATGCTTCCAGAGAAGCCTATGTTGTCTGTTACCCGTCACGGGGGCCCTGCTTGCTTGTCTCAAGTTATTCAAACTGGCTTCCATTGTCTTGCGATCGTCTATGGATCTGACAGGACCATGAAGGCCGATCTCACATTTCTCTTCTTGCAGGAAGGTGAAAAGCCTCGCCATCCGCACCTCGTTAAATGAGTAATAGGCATCGCTGTGCCTTACACCCTGGTCAAGAAAAAAGAAAACACTTCTCAACCTTCCCTCCCTTTCCACTTCCCTGAGAAAATCAAAATTCCAGTAAGGATTTTCTTTCTTTACAAGGTGTAACCAATTCAGCATCCCCTTGACAAAAATCTTAACATTATCCGAGGTGGGCAGCCTGCTCTTTCTAAGGTGAACAATTTCTTTTATCTTATAAACAAGATAGTTGATATCATATAAATCGATTTTGTCAATATCGTGCGTCAGAACAAACCCAAAATTTGAAAATAACCGGCGTTTCACAACCGCTTTTGATCGCCGACCCAAAAACAATTCTATGCCCTCGATAATGAAGTCAAAATAGTAATTGACAACGGGCTTATCCATAAAATTCAACCGGTGCTGAATAGAGTCCGTAAAGGAAAACCGGTTCAGGTTATCCTTCGAATGGGGATTGGCGTATTCCTGATACCCCGACAGGAGGTAAAAGGATGACTTTATCAAGTCATGGAAAAAGACCAGATTATCATGGTCATCGATAAAAAATATGTCCTTGCCGGTCAGCACTGGAAAAAGAATGGGGATATCCCTGAAGCGGATTGCTTTATTTGCATCTACATCCCGATCGGAGAGAAGAAAAATGATTCGCCCTTCAAGATTGCGGGTTTCTTCTAAACTCCTGACAAAAGAAAAAGACTCCCTTACCTCCGGGGTAAGATGAACATGATTTGACAGGTGAAATAGGACGTAGTCTAACTGTGAATTATTCAAGATGCCTTTCATCGGCCTAAATTGAATTAGAAAAATTCACTAGTGGCTGAGTAATCGAAACTCAATATCGAGAAGGGATTCAAAAATTCGTTTAGAGCTAATTGGTTCTTGTCAGGGAACGAGCTTTTCCTTACA
Source organism: Cyclobacteriaceae bacterium (assembly GCA_035317975.1). Lineage (GTDB taxonomy): Bacteria > Bacteroidota > Bacteroidia > Cytophagales > Cyclobacteriaceae > ELB16-189. Next base: position 10,621 of record DATHFS010000383.1, read on the forward strand.
CCAAATTCTAATTCAGCTACCGTGATCGCGGAGATCGCCAATTGACTAAGGTGCATTTGCCTCAATCGTTCGATAACAGATTGAGGCGTTTTCTTAATTATATAAATGCAGATATTTGTGTCAAGTAGATAACCCATTAATCAAATGATTCCCGGTTTTGGTGAGGGGCCTGTTCACGATTATTCATGAAATCGGGTGTGAATTTCGCCAGGTTGTTTTTCCAGTTATTCCAGCTAGTATCCAAACCGGGAGCCGTTCCTGTCTTCTTTTGCAGGATTACCCGCTTCAAAAAAGCATATACTTCATCCAGCAGGTTTTCCGGCAGTTTATCTACTTCTTTTTTTAGTTCTTCCCTGGAGATCATGCGAGCAAGTTAAGGGTTTTCGTCGAAAAATGCAGTTTGATTTACGGAATACGTAGGCAAGCCCCCATCGTTTGAACTGAGTGCCAATTTCAAATTGTAATCTCTCCTGCCAACGCTTTATCGATATCCCTTCTTGCCCTTTCCGATCCAAATTCTCCCAACAAAAGCATGAGCTTCGTCACCGCCGCCTCAATGGTCATGTCTGCCCCACTCACCACTCCTATCTCTTCCAACGCTTTGCTCGTCTCGTACTTGCCCTGGATCACCATTCCACCCGGACACTGGGATATATTTAATACAATCACTCCTTTTTGAATGCTCTCTTTCAGCAAATCGATAAACCAGGATGCCGACGGTGCATTCCCCGAGCCGAATGTCTCCAGGATCAGCCCTTTGAGGCCAGGTGTCTTTAGGATGGAACTCACTGTGGCAGGACTGATCCCGGGAAAAAGTTTCAGGATGGAGATCGCGGAATCAAATTTCGAGAGCAGTTTGAGGTCCCCGGCCTGGAAGGATCGGATCGCAGCAAAATCATAGTCGATCTTGACGCCGGCCTTCGCCAATGGAGGGTAATTCTCCGATTCAAATGCGTCGAAGTGCATACTCTCTACTTTTTTGGATCGGCATCCGCGCAATAAAGCATAATCAAAATAAAGACACACTTCCGGCACAATCGCCTTTCCTCCTTTTTTCGCCGCGGCAATTTCCAGCGACGTGATCAGGTTTTCACGCGCGTCGGAACGCGGTTCACTGATGGGGAGCTGAGCGCCCGTAAATACCACCGGTTTATTTAATCCTTGCAGCATGAAGCTCAGGGCCGAAGCGGTATAGGCCATGGTATCCGTACCATGAAGCACTACAAAGCCATCCTGATCCGGATAATGTTCCTCGATGATGCTTCCAATGGTCTTCCAGTGCGCCGGTTCTACATTGGAAGAATCAATAGGA
>DATHFS010000384.1:0-17395 GCA_035317975.1 Cyclobacteriaceae bacterium
GCCGATGTTCGCCAGGGAGGTGGTCATGGTACCGGGTAGCGCTGGACTGAATGAAATAGCACCGCCTTTCAATATCGAGACCGGAACCGTAATAATGACTTTGTCGGCTCGAATCAGGTTGCCGCTTTTGTCCGTGAGGGCTATGGGGTCAGTCCCATAGTTGATCGAAGTGATCGGTGTATTCATTTGAATCAGGGGTGTCACCGAACTGAACCTGGACAACAACAAATCTTGCAAGGGATTTGCTTTCAACGCCAGCCATTTAGTATCGTGCTTTACCAACGCAAGCCCTTGCGCCAATCCCTGCGCGCCTACCTGGGACGAAGCGGAGCCGTAATAATTTCCGACCTGGGAATTCAATAAGGCCTGACCGCGATCACTGATGCCGGCTGCCTGCTGAACCGAAAGCGCCCCGGAATAAGTTGGAAGTCCGGAAATAAAACTCTGCACGCTGGTGAAATCGCTATCACCGCTCCACGCACTGAATGATTTTGCAGTTTGATCCAAAATGAATTGATCCGTCGCTGCTGCTAAATCGATTGTAGGCACATTCAGATTTTGAATGATCATTCCCCATATTGAATCCGAACCGTGCGTGATTTCGGCACCCAACTCCACCGGAAAATCGGCGATCGACGGCAGATCGGGCGGCAGTACATTGCAAATGAATGATGGCGATTGACTTGGGATAGTAGCCTGGTTGCGCAACGTTTTTATCCGGCCTCCCAGTTCACTCCCTGCTTCCAGGACAACAATCTTAATTCCTTTTGACCGGAGGATATCCGCAGCATATAAACCGGCCGCGCCGGCGCCAATGATGGCTACCGTCCCGCTATAGTTTACCTCGGGTCCGGCATCATTTTTTTTGCAAGAGGAAAGGAGTTGAGGCATGATCACCCCCGCCGAAAGGCTCAAACCAAGGTGTTGTAATACTTTTCTCCTCTTCACACGCTTTCCTTTGCTCGAAAGATAAATAGTTAGAGGGCCGGTTGCAATATCCCGGCGAATCTGAGCACGATTGCCTATTTTGCATTGTCAATAATTCATAAAATGAAAGCCTCCGAGATTTCCATCGCAACAAAAAAAGTGGTTGTCATTGGACCGGAGTGCACCGGCAAATCGGAATTGTCACGGTTTTTAGCAGAACATTTTAAAACGGTTTACGTGGAGGAATATGCACGGGCCTATTTGAATAAACTTATTCGCGGCTACGAAAAATCCGATTTAACCAAAATCGCCCACGGACAAGTCCGGATGGAAGACGAGTGGGTTTATGATGCTCAGCGTGTTTTGATCTGTGATACGAATGCCCTCGTCATCAAAGTGTGGAGCGAATTCAAATATGGGGACGTGGACCCGGATATCCTCAAAGTGATCAAGGAGCGAAAATATGATTTATATTTACTGACGTATATCGATGTTCCCTGGGAGAATGACCCGCAGCGGGAGCATCCCGACAAGCGAGAACATTTTTGGCAAATCTTCAAAAATGAGGTGGAGAAAACCGGTGTACCCTTTGCCATCATCAGCGGACCTCGGGAAGAGCGAAGGAAAAAGGCGGTTGAAGCCATTGGAACTCTCCTGCAAAATTGAGTAACCAGGTGACCTAGGTGGGCCATTGAAAAATCACAGTCGTCAACATTCATGATTGATCCCCCTCCTCCTGGTCCCTATGCATCCCTTCAAATAAAAGATTTTCGCCTTTTTATTTTTGCGCGGCTTTGTATTACCCTGGCGGTGCAAATTCAGGGGACCGTCGTCGGCTGGCAAGTGTATGAACTCACAAAGGACCCTCTTTCGTTGGGCCTTATTGGTCTGGCAGAAGCCGTTCCCGCCATTTCAGTTTCTTTGTACGCCGGCCATGTGGCCGACATCGTGGAGCGCAGGAAAATTATTTTGTTGACCATTCTGATCCTGTTACTTTGTTCGGTGTCTCTTCTTTTCTTTACGCTCGATGTAGGAAAGTTCGTCTTCTCCTACGGAGCACTTCCGATTTATGCTGTTATTTTCCTCAGCGGGATGGCAAGAGGCTTTCTTTCACCTGCCAATTTCTCGTTTATGCCTCAACTCGTGCCGCGCCATTTGTACACCAATGCCATTTCGTTGAACAGCACCTTTTGGGAAGCCGCTTCCATCGCCGGGCCCATGTTGGCGGGTTTCATATACTGGTTGCTCGGCATGACGGCCTCGTACACGGCAGATGTCGTCCTGGTGGTGGCAAGCTTGTTCTTCTACTATTCCATACCCCGCAAGCCTTTACCTCCCATCAGTGAAGAACAAGGAATCATCGAAAAAATCGGGGCCGGATTAAAATTTGTTTTCAACAATCAAATTGTACTGAGTGCCGTAAGTCTTGATTTGTTTGCAGTTTTATTCGGGGGAGCCGTAGCCCTTCTTCCCATTTTCTCAGGGGAAATATTAAAAGCAGGGCCACAAGGTCTGGGATTGCTTCGCGCCGCTCCCTCTGTCGGAGCCGTGCTCATGGCCATTTATATTACCCACTATCCGATCCGAAAGTACATCGGCAAGATTCTGTTGTTTTGCGTGGCAGGCTTTGGACTTTGTATGATTGGCTTTGGACTTTCCACCAACTTCTGGCTGTCGATGGGTTTACTGGTCATGAGTGGAATGTTCGACGCCGTCAGCGTCATTGTCAGAAGCACCCTTATCCATACCCTCACTCCGGAGAATATGAAGGGCCGTGTGTCTGCCGTCAACAGCATTTTCGTCGGTTCCTCTAATGAGATCGGCGCATTCGAATCCGGTTTTGTAGCGAAATGGATGGGCGTCGTGCAGTCTGTGGTTTTCGGAGGATGCATGACCCTGGCCGTCGTCGGAATTACCGGGTGGAGAGCAAAGAAATTGCGAAGACTCGATAGGTTAATTTAAGATTTAAAATTATTTTAATCTTAAATTGGGGTATGAATTCCCGCCGCTCATTCTTTCAAAAGTCCCTCGGCCTGGCCGGGGCCTTTTCATTGACCCCGTTGGCAAGCAAGGCCGTCACGGAGGATATTTCAGACGCGTTGCTATCGCTGAACAAGAAGTCTGCCGTAGAGGCAGCCACGGACGAAGACCTGTGGGCACGGATGGCTCAAGCTTACACGGTGTCGCCCGCGATCTTAAATCTCAACAACGGAGGTGTTAGCCCTCAACCCAAAGTCGTTCAGGATGCCGTTGACCGCTATTATCATTTAAGCAACGAGGCGCCCACCTATTACATGTGGCAAATCCTGGATAAAGGTCGTGAACCCCTTCGCAGAAAACTCTCCGACCTGGCGGGAGTTTCATCGGAGGAAGTTGCCATCGACAGAAACACAACAGAAGCATTGGGCACGTTTACCTGGGGGATCGACTTGAAACGCGGTGACGAAATAGTCCTGACTAAACAGGACTATCCCAACATGATCCACGCCTGGAAGCAACGCGAATTGCGCGATGGGGTTAAGATCAACTGGATCAACCTCAATCTGCCAATCGAGGATGATGCTATTGTTTTAAAGGCTTATATCGATGCCACTACGCCCAGGACAAAAATCTGGCACATCACTCATCTCATTACCTGGACAGGTCAAATCCTTCCGGCGGCCAAGCTGTGTGCCGAAGCGCGCAAACGCGGCATCATCAGTATCGTGGATGCAGCCCACTCATTCGCCCATCTCGACTACAAGATTTCCGATTTAGATTGTGATTACTTTGGCACAAGCCTGCATAAATGGCTTTGTGCCCCTTTTGGCACCGGTATGATGTATATCCGCAAGGAACATATCGCAAAAACGTGGCCCCTCTTTCCAACGGATAAACCCCAAAGCGGAGATATTCGCAAATTTGAGGCTCTGGGCACGCGGTCTTTTGCTCCGGAACAAGCCATTGGACAGGCGATCGATTTTCATCTTGCCATCGGAGGCCGTCGCAAACAAGAACGCTTGCATTATTTGAAAAAATACTGGTGTGAAGCCGTTACCAGGAACCCGAGAGTAAAACTTCATATTTCCCTCAAGCCGGAATATTCTTGTGCCCTGGGGACCTTTAGCATCGACGGCATGGATGTGAGTGATATCGGCAGCAAACTTTTCAGTGACCACCAAATTCTCGCCGTTGCCATCAAGTGGGAAAACGTAAATGCAGTCCGTGTAACGCCACATGTATATACTACTACCAAGGACCTGGATCGGCTCATTGATGCGGTCCTGAAAATGGCCACGTGATCAATCTTAAATTTAAGATTGGGATGCACTCACCCTCAGCAGTCTCCTCCAAGTTTAGGCCTTAAATTTTAAATTATTGCTGTTGCTGCATTTCCTGGTTTCGCCGGTAAGAATTTTTGGAAAAAGACTCGATGGGTTCAGGGCGCGCAACTTCATTGGTCTCGTCTGAGCGACGACCATCTTCGTAGGAAACAGATACTTCCACCTCCAACGTGTGTTCAGAGGTTCCGCGGTACGTTCCCTTTACAGGCGAACAATCCGAAAAGTTCTTCCCGACGGCCAAACGGACATGGGTCTCATTGACAACACAGTTGTTGGTGGGATCAAGGCCCAACCATCCATATCCGGCGAGGTAGGCCTCTACCCAGGCATGCGTTGCCCCTTCTCCCCTCATGCCGCTCGTGCTCGGACAAATATAACCGCTGACGTACCGGGCAGGAATATGCACCAGCCTGAGCATCACCAGGAGGATTTGCGCAAAATCCTGACACACCCCTGATTTAATATTCCAGATATGGTCCAGCGTGCTTTCAATCGTGGTGATCCCTTTCTTGTATTTAAAATTCTCAAACACATAGGCACAAAATTCTTTTGCCACCACCAACGGAGAACAGTTTTTGCATCGCTCCGCCTCCACGATGGCCCCTACTTCCGGCAAGGCTGCAAAATATTCCTGTTTCAGGAAATCAATGTAGGCGGGGTGTCCTTTTAGATTTTCCATCGCTTTCCATTGTGCGTCGTCCGGTCCCTGATCCGTTGGAAGCGTCCTGACTTTAGTCACGACCACCAACCTGGAGTCGATCAGCAATTGCTGATGAGGCTGGGAATGGGTAAACGTACCCACTTCGTTGCCAAAATAATCCTGATGTACACTGACCTGAGGATTGCCCGTAATTTTAATGGTTTGCTGAAGCACGTCCTGATACTCATCCTTCAGCGGGTAGAGCATGAACTGGTTCGCGCTATCGCGCACAGGAACTTCGTACACGTATTTGGTAAGGTGGTGGATCTTAAATTTTGACATAGCGGTTTCAACGGATTAACTGTAGGCAAAATAATGTTTGTTGAGCAAATGGCCTACCGCGTACAAGTCTTCATGAATTTTCTGCAGGTAGGCATGCAGTCCCCCTTCCGAAATCATTTGCACATTGGAAAACCGTATGCTGCTGCGCAATTTACCGATCATGAAATTAATTCTCTCAAAACTATCCAGGTTCCGGTCACTCTTCAGCCATTCAAAATGCTGATGCAATTGAATAACCGAAAACTGAACGGAACGCGGAAAATTGGTATTAAAGATAATTTGATCCAGGATATTCCGCGCTTCAAATCCAGAACGATAGTTCTTTAAATAAAGCTCATATCCGGAAATGGACATCAAAAAGTATTTCCAGTAGGTGGTGTCGGCGGTCTTTTCCAGGTCGTATGACAAATCGCTGAATTTGACATCCAGGATATCGGCAGATTGAATTGCCCGCTCGAGGTATCTCCCGATATTCATAAAGCAAATACCCTCTCCCCTGGACATAGTGATCTCGGATGTGCCATAATACAGGAGGCCTTGCCGGATCAGCCCATCGAGCACGGTAATGGGGTCCTCCGATTTCAATGCGTGAATCAGTCTCTCGTCACGCACGATGTGATAGAATTCGTTGAGGCACTGCCAGAGCTCTTTGGTAAGATGATCTTGCACCGCACGTGCATTCTCCCTTGATTTGGTGACCATGTTCAGGACAGAGTTTGGATTGTCCTTGTCGACCACCATATAAAGCAATACGGCTCGGCTGTTTTTTTCAAGCCTGGCAATGTCCTCATCGCCCAGGAAACTGAAGATCCTTAACGCTGGCCTCCAGGTAAAGTCGCTGATATCATCTTGCGAAGAGGCATAGTTAATTTTAAGCATGCGAAGAATACCATCTGTGCGCTCCATATAGCGCGACATCCAATACAAGGAATCAGCAACCCGGCTTAACATGGGTGTTCGGGGGGAGGGTTTGGATCCATACGGTGATCGACTTTATTTTTATTTTAAACCGATAAGACCCAGGTATCCTTGCTTCCTCCGCCTTGAGACGAATTTACCACCAGGGAGCCTTCGCGCAACGCCACCCTGGTCAACCCTCCCGGCACGATTTCAATCCCCTGGGGACCACATAAGGCAAAGGGCCTTAAGTCGAGCCGGCGGGGCTGCATCTTGCCATTGATGTAACACGGCGCAGAAGACAAACTAATGACGGGCTGGGCAATGAATTGGCGTGGGTCCTTTTTTATTTCATGTATATAGTCTGAAATTTCCCGCTCGGAAGCACTATGCCCCATCAGCATGCCGTACCCACCGGATCCATTGGTTTTCTTGACCACCATCTTCTGTATATTTTCGAGGACATGCACACGCTCATCCTGGTTTCCCAATTGATAGGTGGGGACATTCTTTAAGAGCGGCTCTTCGTTCAAATAATAACGGATCATCTCCGGTACATACACATAAATCGCTTTATCATCGGCAACGCCGTTGCCAATAGCGTTGACGATGGCCACGGTCCCATTGCGGTAAGCGGATAGAATTCCGGAAACGCCCAACACACTGTCGGGATTGAAAACCAGGGGATCCAGGAAATGATCATCCACCCGCCGGTAGATCACATCTACCTGCTGGAGTCCTACCGTGGTCTTCATGAAAACCCGGTGATTGTCTACGACCAGGTCGCGGCCCTCTACTAATTCCACCCCCATCAGGCGGGCCAGCGTGGTGTGCTCAAAGTAAGCGGAATTATACATCCCCGGCGTAAGCAATACCACCACCGGATTGGCCACCTGACGCGGGGAAAGTGAAACCAGGTTTTTATGCAGGATGTACGGATACTGCGTTACCGGACGGACGTTGTTCTGTGGAATGAGGTCCGGAAAAATCCGCTTGGTGATTTCCCGGTTTTCGATCATGTAGGAAACCCCCGACGGCGTCCGCAGATTGTCCTCCAATACGTAGAAGGTTCCGTCCTGGTCCCGGATCAGATCAATGCCGGCAATGTGGACATATATATCGTGCGGCACATTAACACCCTGCATTTCGCGCAGATAATGAGGACATGAATAAATCAATTCAACCGGCACAATGCCATCCTTGATAATAAACTGATCATGATAGACGTCCTTCAAAAACAGATTCAGCGCCTTCAACCGTTGTTTAATCCCCCGGTCGACAAAGTCCCACTCGGAGGCGGTAACGATGCGTGGAATAATATCAAATGGAAAAATCTTTTCAATCCCTTCGCCGCTGGAATAGACCGTAAAGGTGATCCCCTGGCTCATAAAAAGGCGCTTGGCAAGTTCTTCCTTTTTATTCAGTTCATCGAGCGGGATCTGCCGCAGGAAATCGTAGACGGCGTGATAGGGCGTGCGCACCTGACCCTGGTCATACATTTCATCCCATATACCGGTAGCAGCCGGATAGTTTTCAAAAATCGTCATGAATCCCGCCAGGCGGTTGCCTAAAATACAAAGTTCAGGAACATAACTCGCGGTTTTGGAAGAAGAATATTTTATGCAAACGTATTCGAGGGTTGAAATAGCGATAATTCATTAAACACATAGAAACATGGGCAAATAGATGCATAGCGATAATTATGCTTTTCTATGTGTCTCTGTGCTTATGCTTCTATGTGTTTAGAAAGAGGTGAACTCTATTTTAGAATGGGATGCCTCTTGAAAGGCCTGGATTCATCAAAAAGCTTTCGATACGTAATGTGGGTTTTCACCCTGTCCCCTCCTACTTGTTCGACTACGAGAATCATCTTCGGATTGAAGTCGCCAATCCAATTCATCTCATATTCATCGTATCGCTTATACTTGAATTGGAGAACATCGCGGGCTGCGAGGATCATGGCCCCGTCAGCGCCGACTCCCTGGTGTTCCGGCACAATGCCAAATAATACGCCAAAGGCTTTGCGGTTGGTTTTTCTCAACGTGTGCCACAGGAACTTCAGCTTGCCAATCCAATCGAGCTTTCCATTCACATACTTGAATATTTGATTGATTTCCGGCAAGGACAAATAAAATGAGATGGGTTCGCCTTTATAAAATCCAAAATAAAGGAGCCGCTCATCCATGATCGGCTTCATTTGTTTGACAAGGAGGACGGCCTGCTGGTGAGAAATCTCAGGGGTTTCAGCGCGGTTGGCCCACGCTTTATTGTAAACGATGCGGATGTAGTCGGGTAATTTGTGCAATTCCGATTTTTGCAAATGCCGAAAGACGTAGTCCGGATTTTGAGCCAGTCTATCTGCTTTGTCCTGGAGGCGGGGCGTCACCGGATCCATGACCTTGCGACCAAACGTATACTGCTCAAAATAGGTTTGAAACCCGTACGATCCAAAAAAATCCCGGTAATAAGGAAAATTGTAGTTGCATTGATAGTTAGGATCGCGATCAAATCCATCCACCAGCAAGCCCCACCAACGGTCGCGGCTGCCAAAGTTGATGGGCCCATCCATCGCTTCCATTCCTTTCTCCTGTAACCATGTTTTACACCGGTCAAAAAGAAGGAAGGCAGCTTCCTTGTTCTCAATGCACTCAAAAAAGCCCATCCCTCCGGTAGGTTGATCATTGCCTTTATTGGCCGTCTTTTTGTCGACAAATGCCGCTACCCGGCCAATGGTCTCCCCTGCCTCATTTTTCAAAACCCAACGGGCGCACGCTCCGTGACGGAGGGCTTTGTTCTTCTCACTATCAAAAACGCTTGTTATGTCTTTGTCGAGCGGGCGGATCCAATGAAGCGAGTCCTTGTAAAGCCTTACCGGAAAAAGCAAGAATTGACGCACATCCTCCGGGGTGATCACTTCTTCGATTCTCATGCCAACACACGCGAATGTTTTTGAACGAGATTAGGAAGAACAATCTTAAATGAAGTGCCTTGGCCAAGTTGGCTGTCCACCATCACGACGCCACCCAGCTTATCAACCGCATTCTTTACAATGTACAATCCCAGTCCCGAACCTTCCGACTGCTCACTGGCCCGGTAAAACATTTCGAATATGTGGTCCAGGTTTTTCTCATCAATGCCAATACCATTGTCCTTAAATGTAATTTCAGTAGCGTCTTTCGTCGAGTACGTATCAATTTCAATCCGGGGAGCCGGATGCTCCAGGTTGCGGTATTTAATGGCATTGGAAATGAGGTTGCGGAAAATTTCTGCAATCCGCCACGGGTCACTGAAAAAGTCCTCGCCCTCAACACTCACTTCTTTACGAATTTCGTCGTTGCCTTTTAAATAGTTCAGTTCGGTAAACGTTTGTTTAATGATCTTTCTCAAGTCAACGAAATCGGTCCTGACGTCCAGTTTCAGATTCTTTGAGTGGCTCAGCACATCGCTGATGAAATGGTCAAGTTGTAATACCTTCTGGCCCACCAACGGCAGGTAATCCTTTAAATTATCATCATTGCCCGGAAGGGTGGCCAGGTTTACCAACCCGAGAATAGAGGACAGCGGGGCGCGAAGATCATGCGAGACTTTATAAACAAAATTGTCCAGTTCCGTATTCCTGACTTTAAGTTCTTCTTCCACTTTTTTTATTTCCGTAAAGTCCACATAGACTCCAAAAATACCAATAGTAGTTTCATCGAGGTGAACGGGTACACCATAAATAATCACAGACAGCGACTTTCCATCCTTCCTGATCCGGTTGCTCTCGATGCGGATGACCCGATAGCTTGTAATCAACGTATTCAAATCATTCCCTTCCGACTCCAATCCCTCCGGGACAATAAACTGGTTCAATTCTTTGCCCGAGAGCTCGTCGTGGCTATAGCCAAACATTTCTTCAAATCCCTTATTGATTTTTACAACCGTTCCCCTGTCATTCAACATGACAATGGCCATGGGCGAGTTTTGGAAGAGCTGAGAAAACAAGGTTTCGGCCTTCCGAATGCTTTCTTCCGCTTCTTTCCGGTCGGTAATATCTTTTATAATAATCTGCACCGCCGGCTCACCTTCATAGGCAAAGGGATGCGACGAAACCTCTACACTAATGATTTTGCCATCTACCCGAACATACTTCTCCTCCATCACAGGGGCAGGTTCGCCGGCCAGGACTTTCTTTGCCTGGGCAATCGCGGCCTCTTTATGATCGGGATGAACAAAGTCGATGACAGGCCTGCCTATCAGGTCTTCCGGATTCCGGGCTGCCATCATTTTCAAAGCGTAATTATTGACGTAGATCAGCTTTCCATCCTTGTGGATGCCCACTCCCAGGGGAAGTTGTTCGAGCAAATTGCGATAGCTTGTTTCGGCTTCCCGTTGACGTCGTTCCAACTCTTTCCGTCGCGTGATGTCGGTGATGATACCACTCCATACAACCTTGCCGTCATCCATAGGCGTTGGCACACCCACCGCCTCAATCCATTTTATTTCGTCGCGATACTGAATCCGGCCTTCCCATTTCCATTCGCTTAGGGTGGGAACGCTATTTTCCAAACTCCGTAGAAAGGTCTCCCAATCCCTGGGATAAATGAAGTGCTTAATTTGAAAACCACCATTTAACAGGACTTCCGGGTCCAGGCCCAGGACTTCCTGACACCGTGGACTGATGTATGTAAATTCCCTCTTGCCGTCCTGAAAAACTGTATATTCAAAAATCACGGCAGGCAGTTTGTCTATGATCTGCATTCCGGGATGATGGGCCACATTGGATCTATCCATGTGCGGTTTTCAGGTAAGGAGGCGTTTTAGGCAAGGAGGCATTCAGGTAAGAGGGCGAATATAATTTGTTTAGACCTAAAAACGCTTACTGCCGGGTAGAAAAGTCTTTGGTTTATAGTCTTGCGCCCCGAGTTGACCCTGTATTCCACTCAAAACTCAAGACTTCAAATACACGGCACTCTCTATGAATCCTCCATAAAAAAAACGTCGATCCGTCATTGTCAGGCCGGATTGTACCAGGATAGCCTCCCAGGGAGGCAGCCTGTGGGCTTCGATCCGGCACACGCGCCTGAAGAAGGAATACATTGTTTTTAACAGGAAAAGTTGCCACCATTTGCCCTGATTGACGAAATCGGCAATCATCCACTGCGCCGAGGGTTTTGACGCGAGGAAGATTCTTTCAACCACTTTTTGTAACGTGAGCGGCGAAAATAAATCAAGAAAGAATGGGGCGATCACGATGTCAAATTCACAAGTGGGGATGTCTTTTTCGGTGCCAAGGATAAAGTGGACCTGACTTTGGTCCTTGTTTTTCTCCATCGCCATCGAGAGCATAGTGGCAGATGATTCGATGTACCACACTTCACTTTTCGGACAACCCTGCAGCAATTCTGCCAGAAGCCATCCGGTCCCGCCCCCGAGGATCAACACTTTAGAAAAAGGAGGGATGACGCCGAGGAAGCAAGTCTGCGCCTGGACGATGCGCTGCCCGAAGACCATCCTGGCCAGCCAATCATAGTGAGGCGCCAACCGGTCGAATCCATTGACGACATGGCTTTTCACAGGACGAAGAAAAAAAGGGGAACCAGAAATACGGCGTCACCTACTAACCGATAGCGATCGCCGGTTTCAAACGGTTTATGAAAAATAAAGATGGTCAGGAGCAACAGGTTCATCATTAAAATAGCCAACACGGTCCCCTTGTCATTCACCAGCCAAATGAATTGGAGGAGCATCAACACCCCATTCAATATGAAAAGCGCTGACAAAAGAAATCGGGTACTCCCTTTTCCCATCACGGTAGCGAACGAGTGGTGGTGGTCCCGGAGATCCTGATCATGATCAAACAGGGAGAATAAAAGTAAATTACACAGTACGGTAATACAAAATTCGGCAACGAACATACCTTGAGAAAGGCTAAGGGTGTCTGGTGAAAGCGACCATGCGGGAAGAAGTACGCCAACCGAATACAGGAGGGCTCCGCAAAATTCTTTTACATACTTGAGATTTCGTTGAAGCAAGAGATAAATAATCACGACGCCGGCCAGCGCCAGACCGGAATGGAGAATTGGTTTTCTAATAAAAGAAATCAGCACGCCATCTACCAACACGGCGAATAAAACAACAACGGCGAGTACTGTGAAATGGTCCTGATGAAAACGGTGCCGCCTGGAAGAGGCAGCCGCACCCACTCGTTTCGCATCTACCAAATGATCTGTGGTGTAAATAATCCAGACCGTCAGTCCGAGCGCCCCTGCTCCCCATGACAAAATCTGAACCGCGAAAATGCGCGCAAAAAACAATGCCGATACGATCGCTCCGGCCACTACGTCCAGACTCAATACATTGACGAACTGATAGAATTTACCGAGCTTCTTCACGTAATAAAACGCCTCCGGCTTTTTGGCGGGAAGCGTTTATTCTTTGCTACCCTGTTAAGCCGACTTTAATGCTTCCGCCCCGGCAACAATCTCCAATATTTCTTTGGTAATAGCCGCTTGACGAGTCCGGTTGTATGTAAGTTTCAATTCCTTTATCAGTTCTCCGGCGTTTTCTGTCGCCTTGTCCATCGCCGTCATCTGCGCTCCGTTGAAGGCCGCATTCGTATCCAGCAAGGCTTTAAAAAGGATCGTGTTGATCGATTTTGGAATGAGTCCGGCAATGATCTCTTCAAGATTGGGCTCGAAGAGGTAATCCACAGTTGAAGCCTTATCCTTTTTGGGGGGAACCACGGGAAGCAATTGCTCCGTTTGTAAAACCTGGGTCGCTACATTTTTGAACTCGTTGTAGACGATCTCGATCTTGTCAACCTGACCTTTCCTGAACGCCTCCATCAGGTACGCCCCAATGACAGAGACACTCTGAAACGAGATCCCACGTAAGATGTCCCAATAATCAGCCACCAGGGGTATGTTGCGCTTACCAAAATATTCAAATGCCTTTTTCCCAATCGGTAAAATAGTAACTCCGCCTTTGCTTAGTTGAGAGGAATACTTTTCCTGAATCAACCGCATCGTAGCCTTGAAGATATTGCTGTTGAATGAACCGCACAATCCCCGGTCGGCACCGATCGCCACGATGATGATCTTTTTTTCTTCCCGCACCGTGCTATACCAATTCTGCCCGCTCCCTTCATAGGCGCTGGAAAGGTTGCTCAATAAGGACGATAACTTCCTGGCATACGGGCGCATCTGTAAAATCCGCTCTTGCGATTTACGCAACTTAGCCGCCGCCACCATCTTCATGGCTTTGGTGATCTGCTGGGTGGACATCACCGAGGTAATCCTGACTTTAACTTCCTTTAGACTCGCCATATTTCAATGCTAATTCCGTTGCTACTTTCTTAACTGTTTCCACATCCGAATCCTCGACCTTACCGGCCCGAAAATTATTCAGGATCGATTGATGTTGGGCGCGTAACAATCCGATGAACTCCTTTTCAAAATCCTTTACTTTCGGCACCGGAACTTTGTCGATATACCCTTTGGTAGAAGCTAAAATCATAGCGACTTGTTCTTCCACCGGCACCGGTGAGTATTGAGGCTGTTTCAACACCTCCGTATTCCGGCGGCCCCGCTCAATCGTCAGCTTCGTGGACGCATCCAGATCGGACCCGAACTTGGAAAAAGCCTCCAACTCCCGGAATTGAGCCTGATCCAGTTTCAGTGTACCCGCTACTTTCTTCATCGACTTAATCTGTGCCGAGCCTCCAACGCGGGATACCGAGATCCCCACGTTGATAGCAGGACGGATGCCGGAATTGAACAAATTGGTCTCAAGAAATATCTGGCCGTCCGTGATGGAAATCACGTTGGTTGGGATATACGCCGAAACATCGTTTGCCTGTGTTTCGATGATAGGAAGCGCTGTTAACGAACCGCCGCCCTTAACCATGTGCCTGATCGAGGCAGGAAGGTCATTCATCTGACTTGCCAATTGATCGTTGTTAATGATCTTGGCGGCGCGTTCCAACAACCGCGAATGAAGATAAAACACGTCGCCGGGATACGCTTCTCTTCCGGGGGGTCTTCTGAGCAAGAGCGACACTTCCCGATACGATACCGCTTGTTTTGACAAGTCGTCGTAAATCACCAGCGCAGGGCGGCCTGTATCGCGGAAAAACTCGCCAATGGCCGCACCGGTAAAGGGTGCGAAAAATTGCATCGGCGCAGGGTCAGAGGCAGAGGCAGAGACAATGACCGTATAGGACATAGCGCCTGCCTTCTGCAAAGTAGCAGCCACGGAAGCCACTGTAGAAGCCTTTTGACCAATGGCAACGTAGATACAATAAACAGGCTTGCCAGCCTCATAAAATTCCTTTTGATTGATTATCGCGTCAATGGCTACAGCAGTCTTTCCGGTCTGGCGATCGCCAATGATCAACTCACGCTGACCCCGCCCGATCGGTATCATCGCATCAATGGCCTTGATCCCCGTTTGCAGGGGTTCATTTACAGGCTGGCGGAAGATGACACCGGGCGCTTTGCGCTCCAGTGGCATTTCATAAAGTTCTCCGGTAAGCGGGCCTTTGCCATCAATGGGTTTGGCGAGTGTATCCACCACACGACCCAATACGCCTTCGCCGACTTTGACCGATGCAATCATGCCCGTGCGTTTCACAACGGCGCCTTCCTTAATTCCCTGTGCATCCCCTAACAACACGACGCCGACATTGTCCTCCTCCAGGTTGAGAACCAGCGCTCTCAGGCCATTCTCAAATTGAAGCAATTCTCCGGCCTGGGCTTTTGTAAGTCCATAAATTCGTGCCACGCCGTCCCCCACCGTGAGTACGGTCCCGACTTCTTCCAACTCCGCATCGGTTCGGGCGTGGGATAATTGTTCGCGCAATATTGCGGATACTTCTTCGGGTCTGATCTCTGCCATAAATTTTGTTCTAAATTAAAATTCTTTGATGTATGGATTCTCACTGAATCCCAGCTTCAGCTTCTCTAGTTTACTTTTGATGGAGGCGTCGATCTGGAGGTCGCCCACATTCAGGATAAAACCACCGATCAGGGATTTATCTACTTTTTCATCAAGTTCTACGACCTTCTTGTCGCTCACCTTCTTCACGATTTTTTCGATTTCAGTGCGAAGTCCCTTGTCGATCGGAATGGTCGTGATAATGAATGCCTTGCTGATGCCTTTGTATTCATTGTATGCATTATGGAATTCCTTTGCAATCGGAAGCAATAAGGGCTCGCGGTTCTTGCGCGTAAGAATGTCCATAATGGCCAGCGTGAGTTTGTTTACTTTGCCAGTGAAGATTTTTTCGAGAATGTCCCGTTTCTTTTCGTGGCGGATCACGGGGCTCTTGAGCATCATGGTGAACGCCCTGCTTTCCTTGCAAATGACGACGAAGGAAAGCATGTCCTTATGGACTTCTTCCAATACACCCTGCTCCACTGCCAACCCGAGCAAGGACTTCACATATCGCGATGCTACTCGTAAATCAGCCATCGGTCAATTCAGCTTTAACTCTTTGATAAACGTATCGACGAGCTTCTTTTGTGAAGCATCCGTTGTGAGGTTGTTCTTAATAAGCTTCTCCGCAATTTCAATCGAGAAGGCGGCAACCTGGGCCCTTACATCCCGCAGTGCGGCCCGCTTTTCCGTGTTGATGACAGCCCTGGCGTCTTCGATGATCTTATCCGCATTTTTCTTCGCGTCGGTCTGGGCCTGGTCATGCAGGCGGCTGGCCGCCTCCCGGGCTTCCCTTAAAATGACGTCGCGTTCCGCCCGTGTTTCCTTCAGTAATTTTTCATTGTCCTCCTTTAATGAAGCCATTTCAGCTTTTGCTTTCTCGGCGGAATCAAGCGCTGTTTGAATGGACGTTTCTCTTTCTTTTAAGGAGGATAGGATAGGCTTCCAGGCCATCTTGGCGAGCAGGATAAATAAGCCAACAAAGACAACAAACTGCCAGAAGAGAAGGCCGGTGCCGGGCGTTAGTAATTCCATGTGTTATCGGTTTATCGTGGATGTATTCATCCAAATTAATTTATGTACCTGAGTAAAGAAAACTTGCCCGGCCCATTGCCTAAGGCAAGTTTTCAATGTTGTTTGCGGCCGAAAACAAATCACAACAGCTTGGTGGCCGTTAGATTTGAGATCAGAAAGCAAATCACCAGCGCGAAAAGCGCAGCTACTTCCACCAGCGCCGCGATGATCAGCATGGAACCCTGCAACTTATTTGCAGCCTCCGGTTGACGAGCCATCGCTTCCATAGCAGAGCCACCGATGCGGCCGACTCCTATTCCTGCGCCAATGGCAGCCAGACCGGCACCGATACCGGCGCCCATTACCGCGTAGCTGACGTCCAATAAAATTGAAAATAACATAACGTTAAGAGATTAAGTGAAACAAAATCCAGGTTCGCCCTGGAGTATCTATTTTGTGGTTCCCCACATTCTATTTCTTAATGATCGGGCGCGTGTTCTTCCACCGCCATCCCGATATACAGCGAAGTAAACAAGGTAAATACGTAAGCCTGAATTCCGGCAACCAATAACTCAATCAGGCTGATGAATAAGACAAAGAGGGAAGACCCGATTCCCACAGCCCAATTTTGAAAGATAAATGTCAACCCCAATAAACTCAGCAACACAATGTGTCCGGCCGTGATGGCAGCAAACAGTCGGATCATTAACGAAAACGGTTTCGTGAATATGCCAATGATTTCCACTGGAAGGATAATGATCCTCAGGGGCAACGGTACACCGGGTGTCCACAAGATGTGCTTCCAGTAATTCTTATTTCCGCTGAAATTCGTAATAAGAAAAGAAAAGATGGCCAGGGTAAACGTCACGGCAATATTGCCGGTGAGGTTGCCGGCGCCCGGCAGCAGGCCCAACAGGTTTCCAAATAGGATAAAGAAAAACAATGTCAATAGATAGGGCAGATACGTCTCGTATTTTGGTCCGATATTCGGCCTGACTATTTCATCCTTTACAAAAAGCACAACCGGCTCGATGAAGGCCTGAAGTCCACGCGGAGCCTTACCCCTGTTTCTTTTGTAGGCGTTCGCTACGGAGATCAGCACAGCGAAAAGCAAACCGGCATTGATAAAAAGCATCATCACATTCTTGGTGATCGAGAAATCCAATACGGGAGATTCCCCCAGGTAGATTTTGTTATGCTCCATCGTATACCCGTTGTACGCTACGGGTTGATGATGCTCATCGAAGAAGTGCCGGGAAGAAAAAATAGCGAGCCCTTGTTCCGGTGAGTAGACAATCACAGGAAGAAAAAGAGTACCATAATGACCATCAAAAAA
>DATHFS010000385.1:0-3365 GCA_035317975.1 Cyclobacteriaceae bacterium
TTTTGACCTCCGGGTAACCCGCAACTAACCTCCCGCAAGCTTTGATCCCGTCCATCACCGGCATTTCAAGATCAAGGATGACGACATCGGGTATTTCCTTCTTCACCAGATCAAGTAGCTCCTTGCCATCGGAAGCTTCGCGTACTTCCTCTATGCTCTCGAATTCTCTCAGGAGCTTGACACAAGCTTTCCTGAATAGCGTATGGTCATCCGCAACTATGATTTTTATCTTGGTCATCATGGCTCTTCCAGTCGTGGGCACCGGTTCATATTATTTTTAGCGAAGGGACTCTTTTTATATCACGCGAGTTAAATTCAAAGTCTGTTTGACCGGTCCCAAACATCGAATCGTTGAACATAATTGTGAATTCGCCGTCATATTTCCGCAGAGCCGACTTAAAGACCAGAATGATTGTGCTCGCGCCGGCAGTATTCACGGATGGCATAAGGGAAACACCTGCCGGGTAAATGATGGTCCCGTCACGCTGAAGATAAATATCGTTCCCCAGTTCACCGTCGAGATAGCTAATCACCCTGTTATACTCAGCCTGGTCCGCTCCATAAATATGTTCGATCACCTTACCGTTACGGGACAGGCGAAACATAAAATAATCCATACTGTCCAATGTGGCGGGTTGCTGGTCCTTGCGAGACTCACGAATGAACACCAGCTCCCTCGGACGATAGCTTATTTCCAAGTTTACATCCTCTTTTACCAACGTTTTGCGAAGTCCGTTATCCGGGTCAGCCAGGTAGAAATTCATTTCACTTTCCGTCGCCGTCTTTGAACGACATGACAGAAGTACCAGGAGCATCAAGGAAACAGGGATACGCACTACTTATTGTATTCAGCATTCAACCCTTTCAGCACTTCCTCGGTAATGTCAACCTCGGTATCAGCATAGACGATGTTGCCGTATTGCGTGGCGGCCATAATAATTGTATGGCCATTGGCCTTTCCGTAGCGTTTTACAAAATCGTTAACTTTTGACAACACCTTCGAAGTCAATTCATCATCTTCCTTCTTCACATTCTCGGAAACCATTTGCTGGTATTTCGTGAATTGATCCTGTTTAGACTGAATTAATTCTTCCATTAGTTTTTTCTCCCGGTCGGAAAGCCGTCCGCCAGTCACCTCATATTCCTTGATTTTCTTCTCCGCTTCCGAATGCAGGGTATCGAGGTTTGCCCGCCATGTTGTCAATTTTGATTCATAGACCTTCCTCGCATCGACCATGCCCTTATATCCATTGACGAGCTTCTGAGAATCGATGTATACGTACTTTCGACTCCGGGAATTCTGAACGTAAAATATCACAAACGCACAGAACAGGAGTGACGTCAGCGCGAGACTGACTAGGCTGATGGTTTTCATCTTTGAGTTGTTAGGTGGTAAAGTCCCGCTGGATTTTTTAGTCATGTTATTTAACTACAATTGCATACAACGGTCCGTGTTGCATGGATAATTCCTTGGGAAACCCACCGGCATTCAGCATATAATAAGCAGGCCTCGCGCCCAATGGTGAGTCGCCGGCCAGGTAAATCTCTCCACCAGAAAGTGACATCCCATAAAACTTATATGATCCCTGGATTACGACGGCGCCATTCTTCCAAAGATAGCCTGACGGTGACCCGATGGACCTGAACCCGGCAGCGTAAACGTCAGAACCGGATAGTGCCAGTGCAAGGACCTGGCCCTGCTCAGGTGTCTGCCCTTGATCAAGATTATCCTGCACATCAGGCACTCCGTTTTTCCAAACGGCGGGGAACTGGTGAAAGGACCCACCTGCGTATACATCTGTGCCTGAGACCAAAACCGCACAGGCAATATTACCTTCCTCCAACGTGTCCGGAACGTTATTCTTCCAGACAACGGCCACATAATCTGAAAGCCCCATGATCGATCCGCTGATATAAACATCACCGTTGGCGATATCAATGCCGGTCGCGATTCCGTTCGGTGAGAGGGAGGTCTTGACCCCGTTTTTCCAATAAACTGCCGCGCCTGTCACCAAGTGCAAGGGCCCTCCAGAGACATAGACATCAGTGCCTGAAACGGCAACTCCAGTAGCCCGGCCGCCTCCTTCCAATTTGGTTCCAACACCATTCTTCCAATACCATGCGTCCATTCCATCCGTTCCTGCCACATAAACATCCGATCCGGACACCACCATCGCGAGGCCTGCACCTTGCGACGAAACGGAACCGGAAGCGAGGAAAGTCCGGGTACCGTTAAGCCAATAGACTGCGTCATAGCCATCGGTCCCGGCTGCGTAGATCTTTCTCGTTGTAATGATAATATCGGATTGAATTGGATCAAGGGAATCGAATGTCGCCCCAGTCAAATCAATTCCGTCCCGAGTAATGGTGCAAGTCACCGATATGGATGGGGCATTCAACGGGACGTCGCCATATAAGCCATAACTCCCGTACATTGCCTTAAGATCATCTCCGATACCACTGACCGTGACCGTGTGCGTACTTGAATTATATACTAGCGTACCGACTGGCTTCTTGCTTGAATTGATCAGGACCAAATTCGTAAAAATAGAGTTGATGTCAGCGGAAAACTGGAATGTCAGCGAGTTGACAGTACCGGCATTGTTTATGGTAATAAAGATAATCCGATTATGGACCGTTCCGACCGGGAGGCTTAACGTCACAAACTCCCCGTCAACAATCGCCTTGGGCAGTGGATCATGTTTTTTGCCGCAAGACGAAAACATGATTATCGCCAGCAACCATGCGATCTGGATGCTTTTTCGCCGCATGACTAAAAGTGTTAAATGAACCGATTTACAACTATTAAAGCCCGGAAAATCAACATGCACTCAACGGGCATGGTGTTCACCCGATGTTAAGATAATAAGTAATCGGCTAATCACAAATTTCTACGGAGCAACATACCCCCAATTGGGTTCATACAAAATTCAAATTTCCTTGTTTATTGGGCCGCGAATACTAGCACTCTGTTGCTGCCATTTCATTGAAATCTGAAAATTTACCATAGAGATCGGAGAAAACCCCACACAGAGGTGCACAGAGAATACCGCACGGTAAACTACGTGTTGCCTTCCTCCGTCTCCTCTGTGGTTAATTGCTTTTTGATTATTTAGGATTTTATTTGAAGCTAATGAACAAACATGCCCTCGTAATGCGGCATCGGCTCAAAAATACCACCACTCCGTTTGAAAAAATCATCATTCAATTCAAAAACTCCATTCCGCACCTGTGTCCACGAAGCACCGGCAGCGGGATGATAGGTCATCATAGTCTGCCAGTTCCGGTAATTGAGATCGCCGTTGGTCTCCATAATTCCCATCCCCAATCCCGGGAACGGCGCGATGCGGGAAGCCAGGTTCTTA
>DATHFS010000386.1:0-2992 GCA_035317975.1 Cyclobacteriaceae bacterium
ACTAACCAAATCAACCTCGAAGAGGCCACCCGCAGAGGCGTCGCTGTTTTCAACGCTCCGTTCAGCAATACGCGGTCCGTTGTTGAACTGACCATAGCTGAAATTATTATGTTGATCCGGAACATCCCGGACAAGTCCAACAAAATGCACAAGGGCGAATGGGACAAATCAGCAAAGGGAAGTTTTGAAATCCGGGGAAAGAATCTGGGCATTATCGGGTATGGAAACATCGGGGCACAGCTTTCGGTGTTGGCGGAAAACCTGGGGATGAAGGTGTATTATTACGACCGGGAAGAAAAACTGGCCCTGGGAAATGCGACCAAATGCAAAACACAGAAGGAACTCCTCGGCCTGGCCGATGTGGTCACCCTTCATATTGATGGACGCGAATCCAATACGAATTTGATTGGTCAGGAAGAGTTTGGCCAAATGAAGAAAGGGGTTATTTTTCTCAATTTAAGCCGCGGTCACGTTGTCGATATCAAAGCCCTCAAAGAAAATATTCTGAATGGAAAAGTGAGTGGCTGTTCGATTGACGTATTTCCGCACGAACCGTTAAGCAATGATGAGGAATTCGTTTCGGAGTTAAGAGGATTGCCCAATACGATTTTGACACCTCACATCGGCGGCAGCACGGCGGAAGCACAGGTGAACATCGGGAACTTTGTGCCCGTCAAGCTGATGGACTACATCAACACCGGCAGCACAAGCAACAGCGTCAATTTTCCTAATCTGACACTGCCCACCCATGAAAACGCCCACCGGCTGATTCATATTCACAACAACGTGCCGGGTATTCTTGCCAAGATCAATCACGTACTGGCCGATCACGGTATCAACATCGCAGGCCAGTATCTAAAAACGACCGAATCGATCGGCTACGTCATTACAGACATCAACAAGGATTACGATAAGGATGTTATTAAGGAGATGCGAGCGATTGAAAATACGATCAAGTTCAGGGTGCTGTATTGAATTTGGTGAAACCGAGGTCTCTGGGGTCTTCCCTAGTTCAAAATTCAAAATTCGAATTCTGAATAATGAATGTTGAATGTTGAGTAAGGAAAGTCTGCCGCGTGTCAAAGTCAAGTATCGTCTCCCAAAGGGGACGATACGGAAGGGTGGGGAATGGTACCGGGGATTTCGCATCGTCCTCTTCGAGAGACGATGCTTGACCACCAAGGAGACCTTGCGGCACACTAAACCTGCCGCGCTAAGAAAAAAATTATTTGTGTCTTAGTGCCTTTGTGGCTAACGCGTGTGTAAAAAAAACCCACCGGACTTAGAGAGGTGTTTCTGAACCTCATCATGACAAGCTTTGAGCTGCCCTTCCTCCGCAACCTTCTTCCGTTAACCTGATTTTTGGTCGAGGCCCCGACGTTAGTCGGGGTGAGGCCTGGTTTTGGCTGAGAGCTTTACTCGGTATTGTTATTATTGTTAGGTTCAGCAAACGTGTCCCAAATCCGAGTGGGATTTCTGGTTCAAACATACACAAATGTTGATTGCTGTCAACCTTGATTAAATTCTAATTTTTTACTATTCATGCCGGTTGACGCTTTGTGAGTTCGCGCCTTGCCAGTACCTTTGCACGATTTATGCAGGTTAGTTTCATCCCAGGTCCTTCGCAATTGTACTTCACCCTGGAGGATCACATGCGCCAGGCGCTGCGCACACAGGTGGGATCCCTCTCCCACCGCAGCAAGGAGTTTGAATCCATCTTTGCAGAGGTTTCTTCCGGACTAAAGCAATTGCTTTCCATACCTTCTGATTTTCATATCTTCTTTACGGGATCAGCCACTGAGATCTGGGAGCGGTCGGTGCAAAACCTGGTGGACATGAATTCCTTTCATTTTGTAAACGGCGCGTTTTCCAGGCGTTATTATGAAATCGCATTGCAATTGTCAAAACAGGCCGTCAAAGCGGAGGTGCCCGCGGGAAAGGGATTTGAGGATGAAGTGTCAATACCTTCCGGGATGGAAATGATTGCGGTGACACACAATGAAACGAGCACGGGAGTTTCATTGCCGCTGGATTTCATTCATTCTTTGAGGGAAAAAAATAAGGAAGCAATTATCGTCGTAGACGCAGTTTCATCCTTGCCCTATCCGAAGTTGGACTTTACAAAAATCGATTCCGTATTCTTTTCGGTTCAAAAGGGTTTTGGGCTTCCCGCCGGTCTGGGGGTGTGGATAGTGAATGACCGATGCATGGCCAAGGCCGACCAACTCCTGACCCGTGGTATTTCGATTGGCACGTATCACAGTCTCCCTACCCTGTTGGCCAACCAAAAGAAGAACCAAACACCGGAAACCCCGAATGTGCTGGCGATCTACCTTTTAAGCAAGGTTGTTCAGGATATGCTCAGGGTGGGGATTGATAAGATCCGGCAGGACACAGAATACAAGGCGGCGATCTTATACCATGCCCTGGAGTCGCATCCGGACTTGTCCCCCTTTGTTCAGGAAAAGCAATTTCAATCCAAAACCGTCATTGTTGCCGATTGCAAAGAGTATGTTGGTCCGGTAACGCAGCGACTGCTGCAACACAACTTATTTCCGGGCGATGGCTACGGAGAATTTAAGAAGACCCAGTTGCGCTTCGCCAATTTTCCTACACACTCCAGGGAACAGTTTGAGTTGTTGGTGGATGTGCTGGGGGAAGTCGGTGATCGGTGATCGGTAATCGGTGATCGGTGGAGCGGAGTCTTTATTGAATTCATAGCCCTTTGATTAAATCACTGAATACCGAATACTGATTAGCGCTTACCGACTTGGAGGACAAAGAACTCTTAAGTAAAATCCGGAACCCGGAGACGCAGCACTACGGCTTCAACCTGTTGGTACGTACTTACCAGCAACGGATATACTGGCATATTCGCAAGATGGTAATCGATCACGATGATGCGGATGATCTGACGCAGGAGGTATTCATTAAGATCCATAAAGCCATTGGAAATTTCCGGGAAGACGCACAACTTTTTACGTGGATGTAC
>DATHFS010000387.1:0-2502 GCA_035317975.1 Cyclobacteriaceae bacterium
TTGCAACCTCACCGAAAGCAAGGAATAAATCGGCCGAGGCAGCCATTACGAGTATTATGGGTCATGCCTCGACAAGAAAAGGAAACTATCAGGAAGCTGAATATTACCTGCAGAAATCCCTTAAGCTGTCCCGGGAGTTGGGGTTGAAAAGAAGCATAAGGCATGCTTACGCCGGGTTGGTTGATTTAAAAATCAGGGAAGGAAAAGCGTCGGAAGCCCTCCTGTACTTGAAAAAATACTATGATGTACACGACAGCCTATTGAATGTAACCAAGACGCGGCAAATTGTAGAGTTAGAGTCCAGACAGGAGTTAGAAAAGAAAGAACATTCCATCCAATTGCTGGAGCTTGACAATAAAATTCAAATGCTTTGGACGTACATTCTCGTTGCAGTGCTTGCGCTGACCGGAATTTTATCGGTGGCGATCTACTATCTTCAGCAGTATCGTGAACGGAAAAACCTGATGATCCTTAATCTGGAAATCGATCGACTGACTACACAAAACAATGCACTATCGGAGAAATACAAAGAGGTGTGGGCAAGTGGAAATGCTAAATCCATCGAATCAATTGATCAACGTTTATTCAAAAAAGCCATAGAGGTAGTCGAGGAGAATATCAGCGATCCCCTGTTCGGAGTAGAACAAATGAGCAAGGAGTTGGGCATGAGCCGCACGAATATGCATCGCAAATTAAAAGCGATTACTGGATTTCCCCCAAGCGAGTTAATCCGGAATATTCGCTTGCGAAAGGCCGCTTCCCTTCTTCTAAACAAAGCCGACAGTGTTTCTCAAATTAGCTTGATGGTGGGTTTCGACGACCACTCTTACTTTTCTAAAGCATTTAAAAAACAATTTGGAGTTACTCCTTCAGAATATCTTTCATCCAAGGAACGGATGAACTAAAAAAGGTTCCGGGCAGCGGCTGATCGAAATTGTAAACGCCGCTGCGCTGTCGGTTATCTTGATTTTGTTTTTTGGAACCATGCTCCAAGGCAGAACACTGAAACGGCCCCTCATCCAGAAGTCCGCCCTGGTAATCTCTGACCGTTCGTGTCGGTAATGCTGGCGATAAAAGGGGTTTGCTACTCTTGGCTTCAGAGAAAATTACTTCCTGACGGTGGAACGGAAAAACGTGAGAAACGCTATAGAATAATGCGGACACCAGTAACTTTTTCATTTTTACCCCTGGTTGATATTATTTTGTTGCTTCAATCATAGTCTTCGAAAGCGTGGTGTAAACGGCAGTCCAGGCGTCCTTTACTTCCTCGTTCCATTCTCTTCCAAGTGCTTTTTCCAAAGTCCAGAGGAGAACCGCACCTACTGTTTCGTAATGGTTAATCTCTACTAAATTCTTCTTGTGCTGAATCCCCAGCGCCTTCACATCGGCCACAATTTCATCCAGGTTATTCAGCTTATGAACAGCAAACGTGATCATGGCAACGAGTTTTTGTGATTGCATATTGATATCACCCTTAAATAATTGACGCAGGCTTGGATCGACGGAAAATAATTTCTTATAAAACGTAGCGCCGGTTTCCTGGGAATTTAGCAATACATAATCCCAGGAGTTTTCCACTAATTCAATTTGTTTGGATGTGATCATAAAATAATTGGTAGGATCGGTAATTTTAAATATAACGTTTGGTGCTGTTTCGTTTGGAACGGTCAACAAAAAAGTTGTGCCCACATTTAAAGTAGATTCAAACGAAATCCTCCCTTTTAATTTTTCTACCATGGACTTGACAATATAGAGCCCAAGACCACTACCCGCGGAGCGTTCGGTGGCGCGGAAAAACATGTTGAATACTTTGTTCTTAAATGCTTGGTGAATTCCAATGCCATTGTCCTTAAGGAGTATGGCGCAATGTGTTGGCGCTACGCGTACGGTAAGGTGGATAAAAGGAGTTGATACTTCGGGATTGTAATATTTAAAAGCATTGGAAATCAAATTTCGGAGAATGGTCCGCATCCGAATGGGATCGGTTTTAAAATCACAGGGTTGTGAGACTTCCGCCGTAATTTTGAAATCCTGATCAGGATTTTTCAATAATTTGGAAATTGAATTCACCTCTTCTTCAAAGTCAAATGGCTCGTATTGTTTTTCGTCGCCATTGTTATAGGAAACGGAGATGAGGTCTTTGAGCAAAATGTCCAAATGATCAATGCGGCTTCTAATCATGCCAAGGTAATCGTGCACTACCTTTACATCAGGTTCCTTCAATCCCAAGTTTACTAAACCCATGATCGAGGTTAGCGGTGAACGCAGATCGTGTGAGGCATGGTAAATAAAGTTGTCCAGCTCTGCATTGACGCGCTGAAGTTCCATCATCTGGCTGTATTGATCGGTGATATCGAATAGCACACCTTCGGCAAATCCCTGCGCCTCGAAATACCGGGCGCTGATCACCGCCCAATTTTCCCGATGCGTATTTTCATCTTGAACCTGAAATTTATACCCCTCCATTTTTTTTTGCTCCCGCAAGGATGAGATGAATGTTTC
>DATHFS010000388.1:0-2102 GCA_035317975.1 Cyclobacteriaceae bacterium
CATGATTTTCTGAATTAAATTGTAATTTTGTGTCGTCAACAACAACACTGCACAATGGCCTTAAACAAAGATGACTTGAGGGCGATAGAGCAAATCGTTACAAAGCAACTCCACGTCCAACTCGATCAGAAACTCGATCAGAAGTTGGCACCCATCAGGACTGATATTGCGGATTTGAGGAAAGGAGTTTCAGAAATAAAAAAGGACTTCAAGACTGACATTACGGATTTGAGGGCAGGAGTTTCAGAAATGAAAAAGGATTTCAAGACTGACATTGCGGATTTGAGAAAAGGAGTTTCAGAAATGAAAAAGGACTTCAAGGCTGACATCACGGATTCGAGGGCAGGGGCTTCAGAAATGAAAACGGCCATCACGGCTGATATTGCGGATTTGAGAGGAGATGTTTCAGAAATGAAAAAGGATCTCAAAATCCTTGCCCGGATGGCACAACTTGATTTAATAAAAAAAAGAAAAGCGGCTAAGCTACCTTACTGAAGATTAATTACTCACAAGTAAAAGTCACGGGTAAGCAACTGGTACTCCTCCGACCATTCATTGCCAGACCCATGGAGGACGAGCGTTTCCGTGATGTAGTCCCTTTCTTCAAAACTGAATTCCATCAGCCACCGTTCCTGCGGTTTTTGCTTTCGCGAATAGAATGCGAGCCGGCGTGATGGGTATAAATCGAATTCCTTTGCTGCGGATTGAAATTGAATGCCCTCTACAGTGGGGAGAATAATTGAGAATGTGCCGGCCTTTGATAAATGATCTTTCACGGCTGCCAGCAATTCGCGGCTTGAAAGAGAACTAGCGTGACGGGCCCGTTCGCGGGATAGGGTAGGGGGTAGTAGGCTATTAATAAAATAAGGAGGGTTACACACAATCAGATCATACCTTGTGTCGGTTCGGTACAACTGGATCTCCCCATGGTGCATATTGATTTTTTCCCGCCATGGTGAATTCCGTGCGTTTTCCGTTGCCTGAATAAAATCAGACTGAGCGATTTCAACAGCATCCACTCTTGTATCGGAGGGCGTGCGTTGGGCGAGCATTAATGCAAGAATGCCTGACCCCGTCCCAATATCCAAAATGGTCTCGGCCCCGGCCGCGCTAGTCCATGCGCCCAGCAACACCGCGTCCGTTCCTACTTTCATGGCGCAGCGGTCATCATGAATAACAAATTGTTTGAACGTGAAGGGGCCTCGTTCTTTTCCCATGGACTGTTAAGGTAATGCGGGTCAAAGTAATCGATTATCTTTCCTGGAAAAAAGGACCTCGTCTGGCAGGCCTATATGGAATTCACCCCTCTGAACATTCTTCCGACGATCATTATTTTTCAACTTCTGTTGTTGGTTTTATTTCTGTTCACCAGCCACCAAGGGAAAAAAGCTAAGCAACCGCCTTCTGGCCTTTTTCTTCTTGTGGCTCGCGCTCAACCTGGGCGATGGAGTTTTATCCTACTACGGATTTTATGAACAGTTCCCTGCCCTGGCACACCTGGAGGACGGGTTAATCCTGGTGGTAGGCCCTTTGCTCTATTTTTACACCCTATCGATGATATACATGGATTTCTCGTTCAGGAAATACCATGCCCTTCATTTGTTGCCTTTTATTCTGGTTACGGTGATCTACCAGACTTACTATCATCTTCAACCTGTCGAGGATCAGAAATTGATTCAAACTGCGATCACCCAACAGCAGCTCCCTGTAGTATTTTACGTCGTCATTTCTCTGATTTATTTGCAGGTGGGAGCTTATTTGTGCTATTCCTTTTCAGAAGTCCACCGATATCGGGCTAAAATCAAGGACCGTTTCTCGTCCATCGATAAGATCAACCTCGATTGGCTGGCCTTCATGCTTTGGTTCGTTCTTGTGGTGTTCCTGATTTCCGTGGTCTACACCTTTTTACCTGCGACGGGCTTGCGACGGGTTTTTGAGGAATCCATTATGGTACCGTTCTGCGGCATTTTTATTTTTACAAATGCAGTAGTATGGAAAGGGTTGAAACAACCGGAAATTTTCTCTGGAATTGAATATGCCGGGACGGAGGAGAGAAAATATTCCGGCTCACCCTTGACGGATAACGAGAAAGCGCAAATTCT
>DATHFS010000389.1:0-8154 GCA_035317975.1 Cyclobacteriaceae bacterium
GGTAAATCTTTTTTGGATCGACATGGTAAGCGTGGTTAAGGGAAAGGGAACCAAAGATACAATTTAGTCTTGAGTCCCCGGCCTTAGCCTTGAGTTGGATACACTTTTTGGATTTAGTAAAAATAATGAGGCTCAGGACCAGGGACTCAAATTACCTTCCCCTTCCACTTTCCTGATTTCATATAAGCAAAAGCCATAGAGAACATCGATATCCAGTACACCCATTCCGAACCCCAGCCCCATGTGATGGGAAGGTTCCAATATTCCAGTACGACATAGACGTAGATACAATATATCACGATCGTGATCAATTCAATCACCAGGTTCACCTTCGTGTTGCCCGTGCCGGTCACGGCATTCAACCAGATTGTTCCAAATGACATCATCAGGAGCGCAACGGACACTACGCGGACAACGGGGATCGCTTCTGCGATAAAGGCGTCTCCCTGACCGTAAAAAGAAAGAAACCAGGTGGGCCACACGCTAAGGAGCACGAAGAGAAGGAATGATATTCCGAGACTTAATCGCGTGACACGACGGACGAGCGGGAGCACCTCCTCTTGTTTTCCCTGACCGATAATATTGCTGACCATCGTATTGGTTGTAGAGGCAAATGCCCAGCAGAACATGCCAAACAATCCGAAGATGTTGCGCATGGTGTTTGAGATCGCCAGCGCCCTGGCCCCGTGGTGCTCAACCAAGACATAAAAGTATTCCCAGGAAATAACGCTAATGGCATATTGTGCAATCAGCGGTGTAGATTGGACCAGGATGAGTTTAGTCATGGAGGCATCCCAGGCGATCGACTCAAAAAATCCAAATACCTTATTCAACCCCTTGGCCTGGATCACCGCATAGATGACCAGCAATCCTGCAGCCTCAGCGATGATGGAAGCATATGCGGCACCGTTGAATCCCAGGGCGGGCATCCCGAAGTGTCCATAAATCAGGCTGTAATCAAGGAAGATATTGGTGGCCGCTTCTGCCAGGGTTCCCCAGACCAGGAGTTTAGTCAGATTGGTACCGACCAACAAAGCATTGCGCATCACATAGAGATACAGGAGAGGTAATCCCCAGATGCGGATGAGCAGGAAATCAATGGCTTGGGTGGCCGTTGCCTGATGGCGAATAGTAGCGTGTAATATGAGGGGGGCAAGAGCATACGTGAGGGCAATCCCGATGGCTGCCACCCCCAGGGCGATCCAGATGCCATGGAAAAAAACTTTCCCGATTTCCTTAGGTTGGTTTTGACCTGCCCTTCTGGCGATAAGGGCCTGCAGGCCGTTGTTCAGTCCATTTCCAATAACTGCAAAAATCAGATAGTATACGCCGGTAATCCCGGCGCTGGCTAATTCCTGTTCGCCCAGCCCGCCCAGAAAAATATTGTTGGTAATGAAATTAATTTGAGGCACCAGCATGGCCAGCGAAATAGGGAGGGCCATTCCCAGAATCTGACGGTAGCCGGTTTGAATGCGCAAGTCCATAGAAGCGAAATAAAAAGGCCCCGAAGGTAACACCCGGGGCCAGAATTTTCACAAAAACTTATTTTAGGAGATGAGTTGATCCCCTTTGAACAAATCAAACAAAATGGTTACAACAGAACTATGCTGCCTTCGACAGCTTGTCTTCTTTTACTTTGTTTGTCCTCACTTCTTTCGAGTCCAAATCAAACCACTTGACTTCCACCAGATTTGATTTGAGGTACTTTAATACTTCCATCACCTTGCCATCAATCTTGCTGCGTACCCGCTCTCCCTTTCTAAACAGATGTCTCATCGTCTATCAGTTAAGTTACATTCTGATCGCATAAATATACTCCCGTGGATAGTCCTCATAGATACCTGAGAACGTGACCAGGTCACCGGCCTTCTTTTTCCTGAGGAGCTCATTTAGTTCGTTGGCGGAAGTTACCGGAGCATCGTCAACATGGGTAATGATGAACCCTTGCCGCATATCGGTGTAGCGGACTACTTTGCCATTTTCCAACGACTTTACTTTTATTCCGGATTTCAAGTCGAGTTTCTTCAATGTTTTGACATCCACATCCTCCAACTCCAATCCCAGGGTAGCAACCGCGTCTTTTTCGACACGCTTGACCGTGCCCATTTTTCCATCGCGATTCTTCAACGTCACGGGAATGACAACCGTCTTCCCCTTGCGATTCAGGGACACGATTACTTTATCGCCGGGGCGTTTACGGCCAATGTACTCAATCAAGGCCGTACTGGAGTTGATGGGTGCCGCATCCAGCTTCACAATGACATCGCCTTTTTGGATACCCGCCTCTTTCGCTGCACTCTTGTCTTCAAAGTCACCGAAGCTATTCACGTAAGCGCCTTCGTTCACCGAGAGGTCTTCCTGCTTTGCAAATTCGCTGGTCAGGCTGTGTACTTCAATGCCGAGCCAGCCTCGCTGTACGGTTCCATAGGCCAGCAAGTCTTCCACCACTTTGCTGACAATGTTGGCAGGGACGGCAAAGCCGTAGCCTGAATAGGTGCCTGTTTGACTGGCAATGGCCGTGTTGATACCGAGCAATCCGCCATTCAGGTTGACCAATGCCCCTCCGCTGTTTCCGGGATTAATCGCGGCATCGGTTTGGATAAAGGATTCAATGGCAGTATTGCCTTTCTTGTCATCGCGACTATTGTTATTGATGATGTTGATGTTCCTTCCTTTGGCGCTGATGATTCCAGCCGTCACGGTAGAGTTAAGATTGAATGGATTGCCGACCGCAAGGACCCATTCACCTACTCTGGAATCGTCCGAATTCACAAACGCCAGATGAGGCAATTCTTTTTGATTGATTTTAATCAATGCAATGTCCGTGTCGGGATCGGTGCCAATAACGTCGGCCTTGAACGTGCGGTTGTCGGACAACGTTACCTCCACCACATCGGCACCTTGCACGACGTGATTGTTTGTAACGATGAATCCGTCGGCATTAATAATAACCCCCGATCCGGAACTTTGGCTCGGTCCGCGCTGCTGCGGGTTGGGTCCGAAAAAGAATTGCAAAGGATCATTGGATTCTTTGGTTGCGACATTGTCGGAAGAAATAGAACGGATATAAACCACGGCCTTTGTTACTTTTTCGGCGGTGGCTGTAAAATCAAGGGACACAGATTGGCCGTTTTCAACGGACGAATAACCAACCGTGTTGGTGGGGGCACCCGCGATGTGCTCAATGCGAACACCTAGATTCTCTTTCCCCCACCATTGATATGCGGTGATGGTGCAGACGCTGCCCAGCACCGCGGCTAACAAAAGTTGACCGAACTGCTTCATAGAATGAAATATATTTTGGTTAAACAAATTAATGGACACAGGATGCCTCCGTAGGATAAGAAGTTGTACTGCTTTTGGAACTTAAATCTGCTGCTTTTCAACGCCAATACCTCAAAACTAATTTTGGGTAATTCTTAATACGAAATAACAGGGTTTTTGGTTCACTTCCTCCAGGCCAACGCCACCGGCCCCTGGCGAATATAGGTCGCGGGACGTTATTTCTTTCCAATTCGCCATTTTTGTAGTCCTATTTGATGGTCAGCTTCTTTCAGCCGTGTCATATTGCCTAACTTTGCGCTAAGCCAATGTGTAAATTTTCACGACTCCTGGCATAACCCATAATTCGTGAAGCGGTCGCTTCCTTCTATGAAGATTTCCAGTACTGTTATTCTTAAAAGAGGCAAGGAGGGTTCGGTTAAGCGTTTCCATCCGTGGATATTTTCCGGCGCGATCCATTCGATTCAAGGAGATGCTGAAAACGGCGATTGGGTCAAAGTAACGGATACTTCGAACCGCGTCCTGGGATTTGGGCACTATCAAACGGGCACGATTGCTGTCCGCGTGCTTTCGTTTGCGGCCGTTATTCAGGATAAAGATTTCTGGGAACAAAAAATCAGTGCCGCCTACCAGCAGCGATTCGCGACCGGCATAATCTCAGCGGATACCAATGCCTTCCGGCTTATCCACGGAGAGGGTGATGGATTGCCCGGGTTAATCATCGATGTGTACAACGGCGTAGCCGTGATGCAAGCGCATTCAACAGGCATGCACCGCGACCGGTTAGCAATCGCCAACGCGGTGAAAGCGACTTTAGGCGACTCGATTTCTGCCGTGTATTACAAAAGCCTTTCGACTGGAACAGAAAGTGAATACCTCCTTGGCATGGCAGTGTCTCCTCACGTCATTTTGGAGCACGGAAATAAATTTTACGTCGATTGGGCGGAAGGGCAGAAGACCGGATTTTTCCTGGACCAACGTGAGAACCGAAAGTTGCTGGATTCCCTGAGTAAGGGGAAGACAGTCCTGAATACGTTTTGCTATACGGGCGGATTTTCCATTTATGCGCTGCACGCCGGGGCAAAGCAGGTTCATTCAGTGGATGCTTCGGAAAAGGCCATTGACCTGACGCGCAGAAATATTGAACTGAATGGATTCAGCTCCGTTGAACAGGAATGTTTTAATGCTGATACGTTTGATTTCCTCAAGGAAAGTAAGACGCCCTACGACCTCATCATTCTCGATCCTCCTGCATTCGCAAAGCATAAGGATGCGAAACATCAGGCGATGAAAGGCTATCAACGCCTTAATGCAGAAGCCATGCGCAGGATCCAACCCGGCGGAATTATTTTCACGTTCTCCTGCTCGCAGGTGGTAGACCGGCAACTTTTTTACGATACAGTAGTGTCTGCCGCCATTCAAAGCGGCCGGGAAATCAAAGTGCTCCATCACCTCTCCCAACCCGCGGATCATCCTGTTTCCCTGTATCATCCGGAAGGGGAGTATTTAAAAGGGTTGGTGTTGTTTGTAAATTAGTCATTACTAATGACCAATGACCGGTATCGGTGGGGGCCCATCGGGAATATAGCCCTTGTGAACTTGCCCCCCTACACGTTGTTTGAATTCAGATTGTATTTCACTGCGCAAAAGATCGTCTTCAAATAAATCGACCAGGGTCATGCCAAGCGCCTTGGCTGAGTAGAGCATCCCTTTATGTCCGATTGACATGCCCCCGCATGCTACTACGGCCCACCCGTGCCAGGCTGCTTTGGCGGGAGCAGTTGTTGTTTGTAATGTAATCTCGGGAACAATCCAACTGATGTCGCCTACATCCGTCGAGCCCCCATCGGGATCTTTTTGAGTTTCCTTGAGAGGATGAATTTTTCCATCGAGCCCGGTCTGCTCTACGCCACTTACCTCCTGTATTTTTTTTGCGAATGCAATTTCCTCGGGCGTATAATTAATCGGACCTAGAAATTCGAGATTTTTCTGGAGGACTTCCGCCCCTTTGCGGTTGACAAGCAATTCATAGTCCCCCGACCTGATCGTAACCTTTGACTCGACACCGGCAATGATACCCGCTCCCCGTGCAATCTCTTTCACTCGTCCAAACACTTCCTCCATGCCCACTCGTTGTGAATCCCGCACCCACATCCATACCCTGGCATATTCCGGAACAACATTTGGCACGTCCCCGCCGGCTTCAATAACATAGTGCATTCTGACACTGGGTCGAACATGTTCACGCAACATGTTTACGCCATGGGTATAAGCTTCCAGACCGTCGACAGCACTTCTGCCATTCCAAGGGTCGGCAGCCGCATGGGCGGCTTTGCCTTTGAACTCAACAATGAAATCAATCAAGGCTTGCGAACTCTGGGTATTGGCTGCAATCTCTGTGGCGGGATGCCAGTCCAGGCAGACGTCCAAATCATTGAAAAGACCATCACGGGCCATGTATATTTTTCCGCCAACGGATTCTTCAGCAGGCGTTCCATAAAATCGCACCGTGCCTTTTAGTTTCCCTTTTTGAATTAATTCTTTGACAGCCACCGCTGCGCCCAGGCTTCCTGCTCCAAATAAATTATGTCCGCATCCATGACCCGGAGCCCCCAAATTCAAAGGTTCTTTGGTAGGCTGAGCCTTCTGAGATATACCCGGCAAGGCATCGTATTCTCCCATGATACCCAGGATGGGTTTGCCCGATCCGAATTCAGCAATAAAGGCGGTGGGCATCCCGGCGACGCCCCGTCTCACAGAAAAGCCTTGTGCTTCGGCATAGTCAGCCAGCACTTTAGACGATTTATATTCCTTCAACGCGGACTCGGCATAGGCCCATACGTCATCGCTCAGCTTGGTGAGTTCGGTCTGATGGAGGTCCACCGATCGGAGGATAGCCTCCTTGTTGGAATTAATTTTTTTAGACTTCGGTTGGGCGGCCACTACGCTCGTCGCAAAAATCAGTAAGAAAAAAAGTTTCATAGTGTGTAGGGAGTAAAAAAGATTAAATGTGTGAATTTCATTTTTGTGATGGTCAATTTTGATATTTGTACAGACGCTCAGAGGATACCCTGAGCCTGCATGGCCTTCGGACTTTTACAAACCCGGCAATGTTGGCGCCGGCCATGTAGTTACCAGGCTTACCATATTCTTTTGCGGCAGCGAGGCAGGTATCGTGAATGTCCCGCATGATCCCATGGAGTTTCTTGTCCACTTCCTCACTGGTCCAGCTTGACCCCATGTAATTTTGAGTCATCTCCAGGCCCGAGGTTGCCACGCCGCCAGCGTTGGACGCTTTGCCGGGGGCATACATCACACCCCGTTCAATCAGGATAGTAATGGCATCCGGATGAGTGGGCATGTTGGCACCTTCGCCCAGGAGTTGGACGCCATTCTTCACCATTGCTTGCGCATCCTTCAACTGGATTTCATTTTGCGTCGCACAGGGGAAAGCACAATCCGCGGGAATCGCCCATAAGGGATTGAAGTCCGTTTTGTTGTTGATATCCGTATAAACAACGCCCTTGAATTTATCAGCATACGCTTTGATGCGACCTCTTCTGTTGTTCTTCAGGTCCTTCAGGAACTCAAGTTTTTCTTGTGTGAACCCGGCCTCATCATATACAAACCCATCAGAGTCAGAGGCCGTCATCGCTTTACCGCCCAGCTGAATTATTTTTTCGATAGCATATTGCGCCACATTACCCGAACCGGAAACCAGGCATCGCTTTCCCTTGATCGAGCGTCCGGCATGTTGCATCATGTTTTCAGCAAAGTAAATGAGGCCGTATCCTGTCGCTTCAGTCCGAATCAAACTTCCACCCCAACCGATTCCTTTGCCGGTGAGGACTCCGGAAAATTCGTTTTTAATTTTTTTGTAGGCTCCAAATAAATAGCCAATCTCTCTTCCTCCAACACCGATATCGCCGGCGGGGACATCCAGCCGGTGGCCAATGTGCCTGGCCAATTCCCCCATGAATGCCTGGCAGAACTTCATCACCTCATGATCGCTTTTTCCTTTCGGATCAAAATCAGACCCCCCTTTGCCTCCGCCCATCGGAATCCCCGTAAGGGCATTCTTGAACACCTGCTCAAATGCCAGAAATTTCAAGACACTGGGTGTTACCGAGGGATGAAAACGCAGACCACCCTTGTACGGTCCGATAGCGCTGTTCATCTGGACGCGGTACCCGCGATTAATTTGCACCTCCCCTTTGTCGTCAAGCCAGGTGACACGGAAAGAAATCATGCGCTCCGGTTCGAGCAGGCGATCCAATACTTTCAACCGGACATACTCCGGGTTTCTTTCCAGGACAGGGAGGACAGAAAGAATGACTTCCTCCGCTGCTTGCACGAACTCAGGTTCGTGGGGATTGCGTTGCTTTACTTTTTCGAGAATGTCGTGGTGGACCATAGGTAAAACGGTAGGAGAGTAAAGTGCCTAACCCAAGCCAAGTTAGTGGAAAATCCAATGCCCTAAATGAAACGACGTTGTTTCAATATGTGAACATGCGAGGCGGCATGTGCCATTGGAATTAAACACATAGATACATAGGAAAATAACTATGTGTTCTATGTGCCTATGTTCCTATGTGTCTCAAATCGTGGGTGGACCATATCAGTCGGGTAAATACTTCTGTAAGTAAGCGTATGACCACGTCCCCAAAATAGCGGCAGTCAACGTCACCACCGTGACTAATGATCCCGAACCGATTTGTGCGTACAGCGGACCGGGACAAGCTCCCGTCAATGCCCAGCCGAATCCAAAAATCAGGCTGCCGATGATCACGCCATGACGATATGTTTTCACCGGCATATCGATGGGATCACCCCCTACGGTTTTAAGATTCAATTTGCGAATAAGAAAAAGAG
>DATHFS010000390.1:0-3384 GCA_035317975.1 Cyclobacteriaceae bacterium
ATATCAAAGGTCGCATCGTCATAAATGAATGGCCCTTTTTTAACACCTATTTTCTTTGTGTCCTTTGTGTCTTCTTAGTGTTCTTTGTGACCTTTTCCGCCTAAGGCAACGTCTTAAACGAAATCTCATTCCCATAATAAATCTTTGCATAATCCGGACTGGCCGTATAGGCTGTCGCAAAGTAGGTTGTGTTCGCCGTAAGGCTATCGAGTTTGATGCTGTAGGTTTTTATTCCATCCGTCGATCCGAGATCGAGCTTATTTTTTGCTGTGAGAATATTCAACCCTCCTGTGGGACCCCATAGAAACCCGTATTGAATGGGACGAATAGAGCCTGCCTCCTTTATCGTCGCTTCCAGCACAACACTGGTCTTTCCGATCTCCTGAGGGTCATTCGTTGCGACTACAGGGTCAACGGCTTCACCCTTGTCGCACCCGGCAAGGATGAACAAAAGGTAAAGCGTAATGTTCTTAGACTTCATGCTTTAAAAGTAAGCAAAAAGATCAAGCTTCCTTAAAGCCTGAAATCCCTCCGGATATAATAAACTTCATGGCGATGGATCCGGAAATCGTCAGGGGCTTGATATTCTCCCGCGATACCAGAAAATGATTTCCGGAGAAGGCATACGAATGGGGAAAATAGACAGCGACCATGTCGTTCAATCCCAGATCGGAGAGGTCGGCTTGTGAAACAAAACCGATCTGGAACAGATTATTGTCTTTATTAATGGTAACCAGAACGGGTTTATTGAATTTTCTTTTTTCCCCGACGAAGGCCGCCAGCAAATCTTTTATGGATGCATAGATCAGTTTCACCAGCGGGATCTTGTTCATGAGGTGATCGAACCAATCGGAGAAAGTTTTAAACGCAAAATTGGTGGTGAAGTAACCGAAGGTGGTGATTGCACCGAAAATGATCGCAAATCCAATCCCCGGATAGGGAAGTCGGAGTAATCCATCGAGCCATCGAAAAGACACATAGATAAAATAAGCCGTAGCAACCAGGGGAACGATAAACAACGTTCCGCTGAAAAAGTGACGCAGCATTCGTCTGAATGGATTATTCATATAAATAATAGATTAGGTATTATTCCCGGTTGCATTCGTGTCTGCCCCGAATTTCTCGGGGATAAGAAGTACACAAAAATAGGAAGAACCCGGGAGGAATTTTCGGGGGTTGAATTGCCTCCAGTTTCATCTGAATTGCCTGGGGCTGACTAAAAGGTACTAAGTAAAATAGCCCAAATATTCTTTTGATCTCTGCGCCTCTGCGGTGAAAATTCTAATTCAGCGTAACCAGATTTCTAATAAGGGTCATCAGCCCCTCCGGATAAACACCGAACCAAACCAGCAAGAGCGCCAGAATGGCCATTGTCACGCCGCTAACAATATAGGCTGCGGGGCGCAGCCTGCCGACAGGCTCAACACCTCCTTCATGCTGTTCGAACATGATGGCAATAATCTTGATATAGTAATAGAGTCCAATGACACTGTTTACCGCGAGCATAACAACCAATAGCCAATGATGGGTATGGACGCCGGCGGCGATGATATAAAATTTTCCAACAAATCCAGCCGTGAGCGGAATACCGGCCAACGACAGGAGCATGGCCGATAAAAGGGCGGCCGTCCAGGGCCGTCTCCACAACAACCCTTTATAATCTTCCAGCATTTCAGCGTCTCTGTCCTTGTCCGAAAGAGTGGCGATAATACCAAATGCACCCAGGCTCGTTACAAAGTAAGCCACCAGGTAAAAGCTGACAGCCTCCACACCCAACGCATCACCCGACAAAAAGGCAACGAGCAAATAGCCCATATGCGCTGTCGAGGAATAGGCCAATATGCGCTTTACATTATTCTGCCTCAACGCCAGAAAATTTCCGATAAACATAGAAGCAATGGCAATGACCGTAAACGAACCTACCAGGGAAGGGTACTGGTAGCCGTGAACGGCGGTGAAAAAGCGGACCAGCAGGGCAACAATTCCTCCTTTGGAAACGGTGGCAATAAAGGCAGTGACAGGAGCGGGAGCTCCTTCGTACACGTCTGCCGCCCACATATGAAATGGGACAACGCTTAATTTGAAGCCAACACCCACAACCATCAATCCAAAACCTGCCAACAGAACAACGGGCACTTCACTAACCGATTCCAGGTACGTCGCAATACCCGAAAATTCCATTTTTCCGGTTGTGGCATATACGAGCGCCATACCAAACAATAGAAACGCGGAAGAGAAGGCAGCCATGATCAGGTATTTGATACCCGCTTCATCAGACCGCTGACGTTTGCGCAGGTAGGCAATCATGGAGTACAGTGAGACGCTCAAGATTTCCAAGCCCAGGAAGAGCGAAACAAAATGCTTGCTGATGACCAGCACAGCCGCACCCAGGGTTGCGAGGATCAGTAAAATATAGTATTCCTCCTTTCGCTCTTCCCGCTGTTCAAAATAAGCATAAGACACCATCGTCGCTGCGAGGGAAGTCAACAAAATCAAACCGGTGTTAAACACACCAAAGCCATCAATAATGAACAGCGGCTCGATCACCCAGCGGTTTCCGGAAATGTATACCATGAGATAAATAAAGTCCCCCGCCAGGGACAACGAAGTAATCGCATAAATCAACTTGTGATTCCGTTTTATCGAGATCGAAAACATGATCAGGATAGCGGAGCTGGTCAGAATGAACAGAGGAACAATACTCAAAAAATCGTTCTTAGTCATGGGTACCTCCTTTTGTCTTCATTCCTTCCTTAACAACCGACAGGGAGGTCGAATGCGGGAACAATCCGGTAATCGTTCGCTTTGCCGTATTCAGAACAGGTTGGGGAAACAAACCCAACCAGACGATCACGATCACTAACGGCACCATGATCAGCTTTTCGCGCAAGGAAAGGTCTACCAGGGTCCGGCCCCGCTCCTCTTTGCCCAGAAAAACTTTTTGAACGATACGCAGGGAATAGGCCGTGGCGGCTACCAGTCCGATAGTTGCAAAAATGGTCAGCACCCCATTTGCTTGCCACGCTCCGATCAGGATCATAAACTCAGCGATAAAGTTTCCTAATCCGGGCAAGCCCAACGAAGCCATCGCGAAGACCAGGCCAATGGTGCCCATAAACGGTACCTTGGTCCAGAATCCCCCCATCTGTGTGATGTCGCGGGTATGAATGCGTTCATAAAGGGAGCCCGCCAAAATAAATAATGCTCCGGTACTGATGCCATGCGTGATCATTTGCATCACCACACCCTGCAGGGCAACTTCATTGAAGGCAAACACACCCAGGATCACAAAGCCCATATGACTCACGCTGGTGTAGGCCACTAGCCGCTTCAAGTCAGTTTGGGCAAACGCGAGGATGGCGCCATATAATATTCCAATAACTC
>DATHFS010000391.1:0-2574 GCA_035317975.1 Cyclobacteriaceae bacterium
CATTGCGGACGATATTCACGCCAGCCATTCTTCCCTGCAGAGCTTGCTGTGCACCACCCGAGGGAAGGTTCTCGATATCCGATCCTTTCACCGCCGAAATCGCCCCCGTGACATCTTTCTTTTCCTGCGTCCCGTATCCCACCACGACAACTTCATTAAGCGTTTGAGTAGCGGGAGCGAGGTCGACGCTCAGGACCGTTTGACCATTGACAGGAACTTCCTTCAATACATAACCGATAAAACTGAAAACCAGGATGGATTCTCCTGAAGGAACATTGATAGAAAAATTCCCGTTGGCGTCTGCGATGGTCCCTACGGAAGTCCCTTTTACCAGCACGCTCACGCCCGGCAGCGGGTTCCCGTTTTCATCTTTTACCGTCCCGGTAACGATGATATCCTGTTCAAATAACCATTCATCGGTAAACCGGTTGCCCTGTGGTCCGAGCGCGGTGAAAGAGGTTCCACGTGAACTTGCACTGGCTTCCAGGCTGCTGTTAACCGGTGGAATGAGGGTAATCTGTTTTTTCCTGATCCGGTAAGTAATATGGGTGCCGCTCAACAATTGATCGAGCACCTCTTCGATCTTTTTAGTTTTGATGGTAAGCGTTACGGATTTCTGAACCATCCTGATCTGACTATCATTAATAACAAAATGATAATCCGTTTGGCGTTCGATTTCCTTTAAGGCTGATTTAAGGGACGCTTCCTTCAGGTTCAGTTCGATGAAATGTTGAAGGCGATCCGCCTTAACCGCCGGCCCTGCCAATAGCAGACTGAGGAGGCATGCCATGCACAATGAAAGTCGGTGTGGGTTGACTTTTCGGGAGTAGAGAGTATTCATATAGGTATAGGGTTTCGTTGGTTCACCTCACCCCCCGACCCCCTCTCCGAGGCGGAGAGGGGGAGTGGTTGAGTCACTGCTCCCCCTCTCCGCCTCGGAGAGGGGGCCGGGGGGTGAGGTTATTCGTATAAAATTATTTTATTGTCTTCCGTTCTTACTTTTAAATGAGAAGAAATACGGATCATATCCAGTACTTCATCAAGGCTTTCATGTTCAATGGTCATGGTAAGTCGCTCGCGATGGGCCAGGACGCTGTCGACGGAGATCTTGACCTTGTACCGGTTTTCAAGTTTCGCGGCGATTTCACCCAGTTCCGTATTATCAAAGACAAGCTCGTCTTCTTTCCAGGCGGTGAAGTTGGCGGGATTTACTTTTTTTAATGTGACCTTGTGGACTGCGGTGTTCAGGGTGATCTGGTCGCCTGGTTTCATAAGATAAAACTGATCTTCCCCTTTTACGCGCAATTCGATCTTGCCCTCTTCCAGCGTGGTCTTCAGATCGGGATCATTTTTGTAAGCCTGAACGTTAAACTTTGTGCCCATTA
The DNA here is from genome assembly GCA_035317975.1 of Cyclobacteriaceae bacterium. Classification (GTDB taxonomy): domain Bacteria; phylum Bacteroidota; class Bacteroidia; order Cytophagales; family Cyclobacteriaceae; genus ELB16-189. Next base: position 1,386 of record DATHFS010000391.1, read on the forward strand.
CAAAAACCTGCAGGCGTTCCGTCTGTACGATGAAGGGTGTCCCCGCCTTTTTAACGTCGAAAAAAGCTTCGCCTTTCAGCGTCACGATCCGGGAAGAATTTCCAAAGGAAGGTGGGTATTCCAATGTGCTGTTCGTATTCAGCCAGACCAATGAGCCATCGGGCAAAAGGATCCGGGTATTGTTGCCTTCAGCATTGCGGACCAGGGTGACGTTCCTGCCCGTTATTCCGTTCTTCGAGATCAATTGCATTATAATAAAGCACGATACAGCGACCAGGAATACGGAGGCGGCGATTTTCAACGGGGAGAAACGGGGGATACTGGATAACGAGAAAGTCCGGCCCTTCTTTTCCGGATCAATTCGTTGGGCCAGGTGTTCCAGGCCGTATCGACTTTTTGCTGGTTAAACCGGCTAAGCGTAACCGAAACCTGAAAAGCATTGTTGACCTCGTCAAAATACTGACGGTTTGCCTGACTCTCCTCCAGCCAGCCCCATAAGATGGCGACTTCTTGTTCGGAGGCCGCGCCCTCGAGGAAGCGGGTTATGATGTCCTTGATGGGGTCGGGGGTCGGGTCGATGGGGGTCATATGGTATAATACAGACAACCGGGTGGTTACCCCTACAACGATGGTGGATTTTTATTTAAAGTATGGAAGTTGGGTGATCGGTAATCGGTGATCGGTGATCGGTGGTTTTGCCCTATCTTAAACTATTAAATCACAAATCAGCAATAAACAATCAGAAATCCCTCAAACGCATTGTTTATTTTTTATTGTTAATTTTTGATTTTTGACCTGGCTACTGACCCTGCATTTTTGCCAACATCAACATCCAAATGCAGTAAACTAAATACCATTCTAGAATCCACCGATCACCGATCACCGATCACCGATTACCCAACCTTCGCGTTTACGCGAGGTGCTCTCTTAATTGTATTCTCAATTTCGATAACGCCCGCGACATCTGCGTCTCCACCGTCTTAATCGAAATATTCAGCTTAGTCGCAATCTCCTGATATTTAAGCCCCTCAAAGCGACTCAATTCAAATACCTTCCTGCATTCCTGCGGGAGGTGGTTCAGGGCCAAGTCAAAATCTTTTTCCAGTTCTTGTGCCATGAGCACATGGTAAGAATTAATGCTGTCCGACGCTTCCTGGACATAAAGAAACCGCATCAACTCGGAATAGGT
>DATHFS010000392.1:0-13909 GCA_035317975.1 Cyclobacteriaceae bacterium
TGCGTAAATCTGCGGGATCTGCGGGAAACACTACGCGAAGTAAACAGTACACTGAAGTTCAAGTGGCTAGTAGCCTTCATCCTTTTAACCGCCTGTGTAGACAGGATCAATTTTAATGTTCCCCCGGCTAAATTTCAAACCGTGGTAGAAGGCATGATCTCCGATAGCCCCGGACCGTACACTGTCAACGTCTCGAAAAGTCTGAGCCTCGATGCAAGCTCACCGATTCCTTCGCCGGTCGAGAATGCAAAAATCAAACTCTATGATGATGAAGGGAATAGTGAAGACCTTGCGGAGACCACCCCGGGCGTGTATATGACCGGTGGCATTATCCAGGGAAAAGTTGGACATGCCTACTACATCCGGGTGGAAACTGCCGATGGAACGGTCTTTGAATCTGAACCGGACAGGATCAACCCGGTAGGGGAAGTGGACACAATCCGGTATGAGTTTGAAGCCAGGACGGTTCAAAAGAGTTACGGTGAAATAGAGGCAGACGTATTTAATATTTTCGTGGACGCCGACGCAGGCGCGGGAAATGCGAATTTCGTTCGATGGCGGTTCACGGGAACCTATAAAGTGCTCACCCATCCCGAGTTTCACTCAATTTTTTTACAAGTCTCCTCTTATATCGACCCTCTTCCTTGCAGCGGCTACGTTGTGGAACCGGCCCTCGGCGGCGGAAAGCTTCTGAAGGTGGCCGAATGCACTTGCTGTACGTGCTGGGTGAATCAATTTGAATCTGCACCCCAGGTTTCCGACGGACAGTTCGTCAGCGGCAACCAATACAGGAATGTAAAGGTCGGGGAAGTTCCCATTAACAGCGCTACATTTTCAGATAAGTACAGGGTTGAAGTGGAGCAAATGAGTCTTTCAAAAAATTCATTCGAATTTTTCAGACTGATCCGGGCACAGAAGGAAGGAGCCTCGAGCTTATTTCAACCGCCCTTTGGTGAAATCAAGGGGAATGTCAGCGCGGTAAATTCTACCGCACCCGTAGTCGGGCTATTCTGGGCAACGTCGGTAAAGACAAAGTACCTGTTTATCACCCCGGGCGAAGTTCCCTACTTGCTTACGCCGATGGATATTATTACGGATGCGTGTACCGTATTTTCCAATTCCTCTACCACCCAACCGGCATTTTGGCAATGAGCAAGGTCCTTTTTACGGGAATCGTTTTCCTCTGTACCCTTTTTGATGGCGGTGCCCAACCAAACGTTGCGGCCCTTTCTCAGAAATTTGAAGCCTATCAATCTGCCTGGCCAAAAACCAGACTCTATCTGGCCTTCAACCAGGAGAAGTTTTCACCGGGCGATACAGCCTGGTTCAAGGCTTATTTTCTTACTGAAAATCTTACCGGAATCGCCGGCAAACAGTTGATCGATCTTACCCTGGTCAATTCCCGCGGCGAGTCAAGAGTCCGCTTCATGTTTAACGTTAACAATGGACTCGGACACAATCAACTTGCTATTCCCGATACCCTGTCGGCCGGGATTTATTTCGTGACTGCCTACAGTAGTTGGATGAAAAATTTTGACCCGGCTTTCATTTTCAAAAAGAAAATTGTGATCGTCCGGAAGAATACCCTCGTACCGGATGAAAAACCTGTACTAGTGGCAGTCGCCGAAGGAGGGCACCTGGTCAGGGATGTTTCCAATAAAGTAAGTATCCGGACGGGCAAGCCAGGATCGGCTGTGCATATTATTGACGCGGGGGGACAGGAGATTGCCAGGACCTCCACCGACGGAAACGGTATGGCTTCCGTTATATTCAAACCCATAAGGAATGCTTCTTATTTTGCCCAACTGACCGGGGAATCAGCCCGGGCTCCCCTCCCGCCAACAGAGGACGACGGATGCAGCCTGCTCCTCACCCCTGCCGGTAAGGAGGAGCCTGTAAAGATCATTATTACTTCACCTCCGGCGTCGATGCTTCGCAATGAGGAGCTTGTCCTCATCGTGAGTTCCCGGGGCAAGATTTACCATACTGTTACGGTTCTTCAGGGAACCAAAGACGGGGTAGCACTACAACTACCACAAGATGATTTGCCTGAAGGGATTGCCCACGTTTCGTTGCTGAATCATGCCGGCAACGTACTGGCGAGCCGTGATTTTTATTGTCAAGGGGAAGCTCCGGTCCAGGCGAACATATTGGCCAATAAACATTATTTTCAAACCAGGGAGAAAGTAAAGTTGGAAGTTTCCCTTATGGACAGCAAAGGACGACCGGTAGAAGGGGAATTCGCTATCGACGTACTCAATGCCGGCCTCTTTGATTTGGAAAAGCAAAATTCAATTTCTGATGAACTAAACATTCTCTCCGGCAGGAAGGAAAGGTTTATGATTGACCGGTCTGATGCAAATTGGTTGAGCGATCTTGACAATCATCTGATTTCTGCAACGGAAGATGTTCCATGGAAGGAAATCGTGTCGGAGAAAGGAATGAAACCGCGCTTCCCTTTTGGCAATGGTGTTCGAAAAAGCGGAAGGGCCTACTACGCCGATTCCGGAAAACCTGTACCGGATTTAGCGGACATCCAGTTTTATTTTCAACGGAGCAGAATCCGGTACAAGACTACAGTAGAAAAAGGAAAGGTGTTGCTACCCATCCCGGATTTATATGGGCCGGATGAATTATTTTATCTGGCCGAAACATCTTTCTATTTTGGGGAGACCAAACATGGAGAAGATATCCCGGATCTAAAAATTGAGTGGGATGACGAACCTATCACATTGCCCCATTCCCCTCTGTCGAAGGAAATCGAAGGCCCCGATCGTTATGCTTCCTTTGTTGCCAACAGCAGGCTGATCAACCGATCGTATGGCTTTTACACGTCACCTGAAGACATCGGATCAGGCAATAGCAGCCGTATAGGAAGCAGCGATTTTGAGAAGGAAATCAAGGGTGCAGATATAACAATAAATGTTCAGGACTACATTCTCTTCCCCACGATGGCGGAACTCGTGAAGGAAGTCATCCCCTCCCTCCAACACCGCAAGACAAAAGGGAAAAGCACGGTACACGTTACCTTGCCTGAGAGGATGTGGGACGTGTCAAGCGGTGAACCGGTTTATATTATCGACGGCATAGCCACAAAGAACACGGCTTTTTTTCTTTCCCTGAAGCCACCGGACGTCCTCACGGTAAAGATTGTTTATCGCACCGAAAAACTATTGCCCCTCGGTCTCATGGGCAACAATGGGATTGTAATCGTTCAAACAAAAAAGGGAGATGCCCGGGAGCCACTCGATGATCCTGCCAAACTGATCGAGGGACTCAACAGGCCGCTTGACTTTGCCGATGACATCGGGACAGGTCCCGGTGCTATAAGGACACGGACACGGGATCCACACAGGCCGGATTTCAGATCTACGATCTACTGGAATCCCTCCGTCACGACGGATTCGAACGGAAAGGCAACAGTCGAGTTTTTTTGCTCTGATGATATTGGCAAACTGCGCCTCCGCGTCGACGGGTTAGCGACCGGCGGAAGACCATTTTCAGCGTGGCTTGATCTGGAGGTGGGAATAGACCCTGACAAAAAATAGATCAGGTTTTCCGAATAGGTTCCATATTGAACATCACTAGTGCACCAACCAAATAGGTGGTGGAAATCAGGTAACTTTTTACTGGATAATGCAGTCGATTAACTCCGCCTTAAAAGACAGACTTAATAAAGGATTAGTTATCTTTGACCGATGTCTTCCAAAGAAATTTACCTCAAGCGCCTCAAAATAATGCAAGCAACAGCACGCAACATTAAGCCTGCACCTAAATCAGCGACAAAAGCGATTTCCCTTTCTGCAGAATCTGGTCAGCAGGCAAAAAAAGAAGTTGATTGCCAGTTCTGAGCATTATCGCCGGCCCGAATGGGGCGGGAAAATCAACCCACAGCAAAGAACTTTTAGCGGATTTCGGAATAGAGGCTTTTGACTTCGATAAGGAGTTCTATGCGATTTGGTCCGAATTCAGTTTTGAACCTTATATTGAGCAGGCTGCATTTGAACGAGCTCAAAAATTATACACTGACCGTAAGTCGGGAGCCCTGCAGAAAAAGCAAAACTTCGCATTTGAAACACACTATTATACGAATGACGTATTTTCCGCAGTGGAACTATTTCGATCCAAACAGTATCACATTGAACTGATTTTCATTTGCCTTGAAAGTGCCGATATCGCAGTCGAACGGGTAAAAGACCGTGTTGCAAAAGGCGGACGCTTCGTTGAGGAAGCCACTATCCGGAAAAGATTTGAGAATAGCCTTACCACACTGGATGGAAGCTTTGACCGGTTTGATTTGGTCTCAATTTACTTGTCGAAACCGAACGACGTGAAGGCGATTGCAATTGTAGAACCTCAGCGAAACAAAGCCATTTCAATTTCACCTGTCCCGGACGGTTTGATTTCCAAATTACCGAGATTCGCCGAATTTGTTGAAAAGAATAAGTAGCCTACTGCTTAAGCACCTTTATAATCACTTGTTTTGACGTAGGCGTATTACTCTTATCCGCCAGGCTGGTGATGGGAACCAGTACGTTGGTTTCAGGGTAATAGGTAGCGGCGCAACCTTCTGGAATGGGATAGTCCACAACCATAAATTTACGCGCTATCCTTTCTATCCCATCGTGATAATTAAAGAGATCTACATGATCGCCTTTTTTTAACTCCCTCCTGTTGATGTCCTTCTGGTTCATAAATATGACCCGTCGTTCATTATAAATGCCGCGGTAGCGATCGTTAAGACCATAAATAGTTGTGTTAAACTGGTCGTGACTCCGGATGGTCATCATCATCAGTTCATCCTCCTTCACCGGCAGCCCCGCAAAGGTTGCTATATTGAAATGAGCCTTAGCGGACGCTGTATCAAATTGACCGTCGCGGTTACAATTTGGGAGGTAAAATCCACCGGGTATCCTTACCCGTGCGTTATAATTTTCAAAACCGGGTATGGTGCGTTCAATATCATCCCTGATCGAATCATGATGCAATGCGTATTTTCCCCAATTGATTTTGCTCCGGCTTCCAAGAGTCGCTTCTGCCAGTCTGCACACAATAACGCACTCACTCAATAATTGATTGGACACCGGTTTCAAGACACCCCTGGAAGACTGAACAACACCCATCGAGTTTTCGCAGGACACAAATTGCTCCTCATCGTTTATAGTATCTTTATCGCTTCGTGCCAGACAAGGCAGGATCAAGGCTTCTTCGCCATGTACGAGGTGACTGCGGTTAAGCTTCGTGGAGACATGGACCGTGAGGCGGCAGGCGCGCAAGGCTTCGGCCGTGAATCCGGTATCCGGTGTGGCAGAAAGAAAATTCCCGCCCAGTGCGAAAAATACCGTTGCTTTCTTTTCGTGCATCGCGCTAATGCTTTTCACCACATCGTAGCCATGCTTCTTAGGTGGAGTGAAATGGAAATTTTCTTCTATTTTCTGCAAGAATTTTTCAGAAGGTTGTTCATAGATTCCCATGGTCCTGTCCCCCTGCACGTTACTGTGGCCGCGAACGGGACAGGTCCCCGCGCCGGGCTTGCCGATGCTGCCTTTTAATAATAAGAGGTTTGCGATTTCTTTGATCGTGTCGACTGCATTTTTATGCTGGGTAAGACCCATCGCCCAACAGGCAATGATCTTCGTTTTATCTTTTAACAGGTGCGCCGCCTCTGTTATCTGCTCCAAACCGATACCGGAGGCCTTTATCAATTCATCCAATTTCAGTTGCCGGAGGTGTTTGAGAAACTCTTCATAACCATCCGTGCTCTTTTCTATGAATGCAAGATCAAATACGGTTCCCGGGTTTTTTTGTTCTTCCTGCAGCAATACCAACTCGATCGCCTGCAAGAGAGGCATATCGCCGTTTATTTTTACTTGCAAAAAAATATCGGTCAATGTCGTACTAAGGCCCAGCATGCCTTTTACCTGTTGTGGGTTGTTAAATGCCATGAGACCCGTTTCCGGCAAGGGATTGATGGAGATGATCCTGGCCCCGTTGTGCTTTGCTTTTTGCAGGGCAGTGAGCATGCGCGGGTGGTTGGTGCCGGGATTTTGCCCCAATATGATTATTACCTCCGCCTGGTACAGGTCTTCCAGTTTTACGGAGCCTTTGCCAATACCCAACGATTCTCCCAGGGCCACCCCACTGCTTTCGTGGCACATGTTGCTGCAGTCCGGTAAATTATTGGTGCCAAATTCCCTCACAAAAAGCTGGTATAAAAATGCAGCTTCGTTGCTGGTGCGGCCGGAAGTATAAAAAACAGCTTCATCCGGCGAAGCCAGCTTGTTTAACGCATCTCCGATTTTTTTAAAAGCATCATTCCAGGAGATCGGCTGATAATGTGTAGCACCTTTCAGCAGCACCATCGGTTGTGCCAGGCGGCCCTTTTTACCGATCTCAAAATCGCTTAGGCCAGCCAGCGCTTCCACAGCATTTTTCGAAAAAAAAGAAGGCGTTAATTTTTTGACCGTGGCTTCTTCCGCTACCGCCCGTGCACCATTCTCACAATATTCTGCTATGCCTGACCGCTCATCATCGGGATCCGGCCAGGCACAACTCGGGCAATCAAATCCACCTTTCTTATTTAAATGCCACAACGCTGTCAGGCCGCGAACCACCCCCGCCTCAGCAAATACGGTTTTGCCGGCGGACAGTACAGCCCGTATGCCCACCGCTGCCTTTTTAATTTTACCCCGCTTCAACCCCGTGAATTCCTCCGGGTTTTCTGCTCCGGGTATGGATTTTATTTCCTTGCTCATATTACAACACGTTGATCGCCGGAATAAATATTGAACCGTTCGTTGCGCAGGAAACCGATCAGGGTAATACCACTTTCTTGCGCCAGTTGCATAGCTAAACTCGAGGGAGCCCCGACGGAAACAACAATTTTAATACCCGCCATCGCCGCTTTTTGCACCAATTCAAAACTTGCCCTTCCGCTTAGCAATAGAATTTCTTTGTCTAACGGCAGCCGGTCATCTAAAAAGGCAGCGCCTATTACCTTATCTAATGCATTATGCCGGCCCACATCTTCACGAAGCATCACAAAATTCCCATCGAGGTCGAAAAGTGCGGACGCATGCAAGCCGCCCGTACTTTCAAATACATCCTGTTGTCCCAGTAATGCTGCCTGTAGTCCATAAAACAGGTCTGCCTTTACCCGCATTTCATCCGGCCCATTTTCATAAACAGAAACGGTCCTGATCGCTTCTATACTGGACTTTCCGCAAACCCCGCAACTGGAAGTAGTGTAGAAATTACGCTCACTTTTTTGAAGCCGTGGACTTTCATTGGCAACCAAGGTGACCACGATCTTATTTTCTGCAAAAGCAACAGGTTGGACGTCCGATACCTGAGACCTGTTTTTGATAATACCTTCTGTAAATAAGAAACCAACCGCCAATTCCCGATCACACCCTGGCGTACGCATGGTAACAGAAATACTTTTCTGCCTGGGTTCTACAGAGTTACCATAGGATAACTGTATCTCCAAGGGTTCTTCTACCGCAAGCTCATCATCGTCATCAACCAGATTGCCGGCCCTGACTCGCTTGACTTTTATATGTGCAATTGAACCGTTTCCCATCTATTAAATTTACTGACTTTTGAGTAAAAAAGTTTGAGAAATCGGACCGGCGCAAACATGGCCGCGAAATTCATTTATCGTTCAGTTCCCCGAGGTCTGAAACGGAATTCATGTTTTTAAAAAAGGGCTTCCAACGCTCGTTTGGGACGATATACTTAGTCCGGATTGTCTTCAGCACGTGAATCATACTTTGCCTCATCAAGGCCTTTTTTTCGTGTAATGCCAGGATTTTTGCCAGGCCCTTAGCGGTATAGATGCTGCAAAGGGGTTCAATTTGATCCCCAAAACTGAACGCAATCGCTTCATAACGCTCGTTTTTCCTGTATTGCCTCAGTAGTTCCTCGAGGGCTTCGGGTTGCATGTTTGGCAGATCACAGGCCAGTACTACCATATCTTCCCCCGGAAAACGGCTGTGAACAGTTATGATCCCTTGCAGCGGACCGGCCAGATCCAGCCCGGGCTGATCGGGTATGAGCTGCTCCGCTAAGAAAACCGAATTATACTTCTGAAATTGTCCGGGATCAATTGACAACACGGTCTGCAGATCAAAGGCTGATACCTTTTTATACGCTAGTTTTGCCCAGGTCTCGTTCTTAAAAAGCAACAAGCCTTTATCTTCTCCCATCCTGCTGCTTTTACCGCCGCATAGTATTACTCCTAACATACATTTAATGGTCGCGTAATGTACACTTAGTTTGCAGCGCGGACTATTCTTTACCTGTTTTTGCAAATGAGATTAATACGGAGCTGTTTGAATCCTTTTTTTACCGGCCAAAAAAAGGATATAGCCACTTAACCGATAATCGGGCCGTGAGACTCCCGTTTTTTGGATACCTTAAATTGAAAGCCTAAATTCAAATCTATAAATCCCGAAATATGAAAAGGAGAACCTTTCTAGGCAATGCAGGTTTAGCGGCTGGTGTGCTATGGCTGCCATTACGATTCCCAAGAAATTCGCGTTTTGGATTCTTGCTGCATCCTTTCAGCAAATCCCCGGGGGTCCGCCTCGGCGCGATTTCTTACAGCTTCAGAAGTATGCCAAGCAAGGCGGAAGACATCCTCCATTACCTTGTTAAGCTCGGGTTAAATACGGTAGAACTGATGGGTGGACCTATTGAAGAATATGCAGGTGCGCCCCCCGCTCCGGCCTGGAAACAAGGGGATCTTACAGAGGCCGAGAAGGCAGAACGGGCAACCTATAATAAGGAAATCCGAAAGTGGAGAACGTCCGTGACGATGGACAAATTCAAAGAACTTCGGAAAAAATACAACGGTCAGGGTGTCGATGTCGACATTGTAAAATTTGGAATGGACCGGATGACACCCGAAGAAATTGAGTACAGTTTCAATGTAGCCCATGTCATGGGTGCCCGGGGCATTACCCTAGAGCGTTCAGACGATGCGTTAAGGTTGCTTGGGCCGTATGCAGACAAGCATAAAATGATGGTGGGCTATCACAACCACACGGAGGTTAATTTCAATAGCTGGGACGCGGGACTGGCGGCTCACCCCTACAATGCGATGAATCTGGATGTGGGCCATTATGTGGCCGGTACGAATGAATCCCCGATCCCCTTAATTAAAAAGTACAGTGACAGGATCTTAAACCTTCATTTAAAAGACCGGATGAAGAACAAGGGTGACAACGTCGAATGGGGTAAAGGTGACACCCCGTTGCGTGAAATTTTGCAGCTTATGAAAAAGGAAAAATACACCTTCATGGCTGCTATTGAACTCGAATATCCGATTCCGGAAGGATCGAATGCCGTGACCGAGGTAGGAAAGTGCATTGCCTTTTGTAAAGAGGCGCTGGCGTAGTAATCGGTGATCGGTGATCAGTAATCGGTGGAGTGTACTTAATTACCTGGTACAAACCACCGATCACCGATTACTTCGGACTGTGCGTATCCAAAAAGCGGCTCACGGCGCTATTCCAATTATCGGTAAAGGAAGAACGCATGGAATTGAGTTCCTGATTCACCCGGTTATAGGATGATCCCTCCTTGTTCATGTCAATCACGATCTTATTGTACGCTTCGATATCCGAACTGGTGCGTTGCTGTTCGGACTTTGAATTAAACGCCCTCTTTATTTTATCAAATTCTTCCTTTTTCATAAGATAATCCATGATCGGCTGCACTTTCTGCTCTGCTTCCATTTTGTAAAATTCCAGCATTTTGCGACAGGCCGCGACCAGGGAATAATCGCCTTCAAAGGCCTTGACTTCAGTAAGCTTTTGTAGTCCCGCGTCCGAATACTTGATCAGTGTTGACTTGTTTTGTTCTACGGCATTTATGCTATTGGCGTTAAAAGCATCGACCAAATACATTTCCTGTTTGTTGGATTTGAAGAAGACGAGGTAAATCTGATGATAATAGGTGGAGACTCTGCTCACCTGCTCCAACTTCCTGGAAATCTTACTCTCCGATTCAATGAGTTTGATGTGATTCCGAACGGCAAAATCGCCATAGGCATTTTGTCTTTTCTTTGCTGCTTCATCGAGGCGCTCTGACGCTTTTTCCTGTGCCAGCACATACGCTTCCATGTTGTCATAAGACTGTTCTGCAATCTCTTCCATATTGACAATTTTAGCGTAGTCTTCATTCAACACGGTCAGCAATATGGAATAGTATTCCTTAAAGGCATCGCGCAAGGCAACGTCTCCCTGGTAAGCCTTCATTTTTGCCGTATTCTGCAACGCCTCCTTCACATCCTTAAGGACTTCCTGCCTTCGCCGTTCCATCTTCCGTGCGCTGTGACTATGGGTGACCGCGCTCATGTATCCTAAATAGTCTTTTGCCAGTCCCTCTTCCTGCGTATTAAAATACGACATGTAGGCGATGGGTGTATCGTATTGAGCGAGCGATGGAGTGGAGATCAACATCAGAACGAGAAGGGTTCGTGCATTCACTGTCAAAGTCTGTTTTATTTTTTGGATTTTAATTGAATATAATCACTCATGATGTGAAACGCCTCTTCCACATAAGGATCCTCTTTCAAGTTCGTCATCCACAGGCGGGTAAATTCTTTCAGGTACGAATCCATTTCAATCCGCACCCGGTTAAATTCAGGTGAACTGACATCATAAAGGGAAGAAGGTCTGTTTCGAATGCTGATCGCTGTGGGGTTGTCTTCCACAACAAAGTTCATCCAATTCAATGGGACAGGTTGATTCGACGCCTGTTCTTCTTCGGCGAGTTGTACTTGCAGGGCCGCTATCCTTTTGAAGGCCGGCAAGCGCCGTGAGCGTTCCTGACTCATCTTATTCAACTCCGGCAGCGGCAGAGGAGCGAGCGGTTTATAGAATGCTTTTTTTGGCAGGGAATCGTTGGGGAAAGCATGGGGCCGCGAAACTTCATGAAAGACCGCCCCATCATAAAGATCGGGAAGCCGGATGTCGGGAATCACGCCTGACCCCTGGTTGCTTTTTCCGGTTACCCGGTAAAGGCGATCAAGGGTGACGGTAGCATATCCAAATGCATTCGATTGATTGGGTTGGATCGTCGTGGGTTGATGATTGTCGGGGTCCAGTGAAAATACGACCTGACCTGTGGCCTTGCCAAAGGAAGCCCCTCCCACCACAATCCCCCGATGGTAGTCCTGAATGGCAGCAGCGAGGATCTCAGAGGCCGATGCACTTTGTCCATTGATCAGAATAACCAACGGACCGTCGTAGACGGTACCGCGATTGACATCCTTAAGGGTCGTGATTCTCCCGATTTTGTCGGTCATCATCACCAACGGCCCTTCATCAATAAATATTCCTGCCATGTCTATGGCCTCTTTCAAGGACCCACCCCCATTGGAGCGGATGTCCAGAATCACTCCATCGATGTTCTCCCCCTTTAATTTTATGATCTCGGCTGCCACATCATTGGCACAACTGGAACTTTCATCCTCACCCCACCGCGTATAGAAACCAGGGAGCGACAGGTATCCGATTTTTTTTACCCCATTCAGAACAAAACCCTTTACGGTGTTTTCTTCCGTCTCTATTTTTTCCTTTTTTAATACTACGGTCTTTCGTAACCCTTTCGATTGCCTTACCGTCAGTTCCAGTGCGGAAAGGTTCGAACGATCGAGCACCTCCGCCAACTCCTCCAAGCCGATTCCCGAAAGATCAAATGGAGATTGCCCTTCCCATCGGAATTCGACTAACACATCCCCCTGGTGCAGCTCACCCGATTTCCAGGCCGGCCCTCCCGGGATCAGGTATTCAATAAATACGTTTCCATCCTGATCCTCATTTAACCCAAGACCAAAGGAATATTCTTTGGTGCTGATGGCAGCCTTGAAATTTTCAAACTCCGGGGGCGAAAGGTAGAGTGAATGCGGATCATAATAGGCGGTCACTGTACGGAAGTAAACGGAGGCCAGGTAGTTTTCAAATCCATTCGGACTCTGGACTATCCTTTTCGTTCTACGCGCTTCCACGACGCCAATTTGCTTTCTTGCTTCCATTTCATGAGCCCGAACAAAATCAAGTCCTTTATTGGCAGAAGCGGAATCCACTACATCATGGATCTGCGAGAGCACGTTGTATTTGATCCAAAGCCTCCACCGCTTCTTTTCGTCGGCCTCGTTTTTACTCCACGGCACTTTTCTCCCTTCCGGAATAAAAACTTCCGATGCCTCCCAGGATACAGGTTGCTCAATCTCTTTCGAGAGATATGCGCCGCCCCGGGTCAGGGCATTTCTATAGATGTCCGTTAGCCGTTGCAAAAAGTCCCAATGACTCCCCCTCCATTCATCATCCAGCGAGTTTTGAAACTGACCCAGGGACTGAATATCCTTTTCATTAAAATAGATATGACCCGGATCCAATTGATTCAACAAGGTCTCCAGTACCTCCGCTGAAAATGAATTATCTAAAACAGGAAGATGATAATGGTTTTGTTCAAGGATCTTCATCAATTGCGCCCCTTCTCTTTTGAAGTCCCTCGGCACCTGAGGATACGAAACAATCGTACCGCTCAGGAAAAAAACGGCAAAGAATAGCAGATGCCACTTCATCGCGAATTATACTAAATTTCGAGGTCAATGTAATACATTCATTGTGTTCTTCGTGATTCTTTGTGCACTTTGTGCCTGCCCCGACTTATCGGGGACCATTTCCGCAAACGCCTTTGCCGATATGCATTGGACAATTAACTCAATTAACAAGGAATAAGAATGAACCCGCACCACAAAGAAATACTGGATATCATAAAGGAGAACTCCGGCGAGGCGACCCGGCATACCTTCCTCGATCGCTACCTTGGCAATACGCATCCGCGCTATGCCATCAACGCCCCTACCCTGAGGTTGATCGCCAAAGAGTGGATGAAAGATCACAAAAAGGAGAGCGCTACAGAGTTCGAAAAAATCCTCACCAGCCTGATCAACGGAAAATCGGCTACGGAGAAGTTTTTCGCAGGGATCTTGCTCGATGCGTCCACGCTGCAGCAACGCCAATTTGATCCCCGTTCTTTCGAAAAATGGCTGGATCATCTCGTCGGCTGGGCGGAAGTGGATTCCGTCTGCACAGGCGATTATACCATTACCGCTATACCAGCGAATTTCGTCGCCTGGAAAAAAATTCTTGTCCGCCTTTCCAAAAGTAAAAACATCAATAAACGAAGAGCTTCGCTGGTGTTCCTGTGCTCACCCCTGCGGCGGGTAAAAGACGAACGGCTTGCTTTGCTCGCCCTTGAAAATACCGACCGTCTGAAACATGAAAAAGAAATCCTGATCACCAAAGCGATTTCGTGGGTGCTGCGAAGCATGGTCAACCACCACAAGCTGCTATTGGAAAGCTATCTGAAGAAAAATCAAAAAGAATTACCGGCGATCGCCGTACGGGAAACAACGACAAAACTCAAGACGGGAAGAAAAACGGTGAAATCATAACACCAGCGGATTGATCAGTGATGCAGCCGGTGCGCCGGGCGGCAAGCCCTGGAACCACCGGAGCCTGTCCGCTTCCTGATTGTCATTGATGGGCTTCGTGATGCGGGCCTTGTCGGCGATGTAAATGAACGTCATGACTTCGCGTAACAGAGTGGAATGATTGCCGGGCGCTTTATGCAACGTCAGTCCGTAATGCCAGCTCGCATCACCGGCGCTCATGAACTTCGGACGCGTCACCGCAAATTTTTTCTCCAGCACGTACTGGTCCAACAGGGCTTCGGAGTCGTCAGAGATCGCGATGTTCCCGGCCAGGCCGCCGGCGTGTGAGCCGGAAGCAAACGTGAGCATACCCATTTCTTCCGTGATGTCGATCAATGGCATCCACATGGTGATCGTATTGTTGGTATCGACGGGCCAGTAGTATTGGTCCTGGTGCCA
>DATHFS010000393.1:0-2858 GCA_035317975.1 Cyclobacteriaceae bacterium
CATTACATCGGTTGCCCGGCGGATCGAATCGACCAATGATTCTTTACAACCGTATTTATTGTCGAATTTTGACTTGGTCACTGAGTCATTGATATTGATGGCAGGCAGTGGAAGTTTTCCCTGATTCATGCGCTCGATCAAACGGTGAACTCCCGTGGTAGTCTCCTCCGAGATACCGCGAATTCCAGCAACCAGTTCGGGAAACCGATCCAATACCATGTTGGTAAGATCGCCACCATCGTCGAGGATCATATTGAGAGGTTGCGCACCCTTGAAAGCGTGCAAAGTTTGTTCTATACACCAATCAAATTCTTTTTCATTCATACCTTTCCAGGCAAATACAGGAATCCCCGATTTGGCGATGGCAGCAGCAGCATGGTCCTGCGTCGAAAAAATATTACAAGAGGACCACGATACTTCCGCGCCCAACTCTACCAGGGTTTCAATCAAAACGGCAGTTTGAATGGTCATGTGAAGACACCCCGCTATCCGGGATCCTTTTAAGGGCTTCTGAACACCAAACTCTTCGCGAAGGGCCATTAAGCCCGGCATTTCAGCCTCTGCCAGCCTGATCTCTTTGCGGCCCCATTCGGCCAAAGACATGTCTTTTACTTTATAAGACGTTTTTTCTGCTATCATCATAATTTCCAGCGTTTTTTCAATGAATTTGAGAGGCACAAAAGTACGATAAAGGTTTGAAAATCAAGAGGTCTTTTTCAGGAAAAATATGGTTTTGAGACACGTCATTGAACTTTTGCCGGCCGCTGCCAGTTGAACTTAAAATCAGTTTGAAATGAATAAAGTTAAAATACGAATTGATGTGGTCTCGGATGTAGTTTGTCCCTGGTGCTATATCGGTAAGCGAAGGTTGGAAAAAGCCATGGACCAGCTCTCGTCTCAATTTGAGTTCGATGTCGAAAGCCTGCCCTTTGAGCTTAATCCGGAAATGCCAGAAAAAGGCAGAAATCAAAAGGAATACCTGAGCGCCAAATTCGGAGGGGAAGCGGGTTATCGAAAAATTACGGACAACGTAACCCGGATTGCCGCTGAGGAAGGGCTGAAGTTTGACTTCAGCCACCAAATCATTTCACCCAATACACGAGCGGCACATCGACTCATTTGGCTCGCCCGGCAGGAAGGCAAATCGATTGCCGTCAATGAAGCCTTGATGAAAGCTTACTTTGAGGAGGGTGTGGATCTTTCCAAAAGAGAGAACCTCGTCCGCATTGTCGTGAAGGAAGGATTGGACGAGAAAAAAGTCAACCCACTCCTGGACTCGGAAGAAGGGCTCGCAGAAGTGCTATTCGCCGAACAGCTTAACCACCAGCGAGGAATAAGCGGCGTCCCGTTTTTTATTATAAATAATCAATACGGTATCTCAGGAGCACAGCCGACCGATGTCCTGGTGAAGACCCTCACTCAAATTGGTCGTGAGTCTTTAGTCGCGAGTCCCTGGAGGCTGGGAAAAAACTGAAGTCCGCCTCTCTTTTATCGGGTACCTATCTGAGATAATATTTATCGGGTACCTACCCTGAGAGCCCTGAAAGGGCGCTAAGCAATAGCGAAGGGTGAAGCCCTTCGGTTCTGATCATCGATGAGGTTGAAGCCCTGAAAGGGTGAAATAAAAACTACCTTCTCCGCAGTTGCTGAATTCTCGGTATGTCTTCTTTCTTCACCAGGTCTCCTTGCCTGAGCAATGCTGTCCACACGCTCGTGCTGCCGTCATCCATGCGCGTCCAAACCGGTGCAATTACGCCTTTGAAGGCAGCGATGGCGGTATGATTGGCAAATGGGTTTTCGGCCAAGGGAACAAAAGGGTTTTCACTGATTTTCTTTTCAGTGAATTTGATGCCTCCATCCGTTGAATAAGCTAAATAGACATCGGTTCTCAAATCATCATAGGACCGCCGGTCATAATAGACAATGTACAGTATCCCTGTTGTTTCGTCCACCGCGATGGACGGGAGAAATTGATGCTTTCCGATGCTGTCCATATTGATGCGACGGGGTTGCGTCCACAAGTCGCCGCGGTTGGTTGACCGCATAAACCAAATATCCGTGTCATTTTCACCATTGGATTGATCGGCCCAGACCAAATAGAGCGTTCCCCGGAAGTAGCTGAGACTATTATCCACCGTCAGCATCGGCATGCTGTAGCACCGCTGGATACCCGGCACGGTGATCTTGCCGCCGCCCGCATGCCGTCCAACCGCAAGGTCATTGCTTAACCAGGTCTTGCCGCCGTCGTATGAACGATCTAAATAAATGATACCCCGGTTGGACCAGGCAACAAAGAGTTTTCCCTCTGCATTAATGGCGGGTGCTGCTCCCTGCATCGATTGGGCATCATCCTGGCAATCACCGGGTGTTTGGTTGATTTGAACGGGTTCACTCCATTTCTTTCCGTCGTTCGATGACATACTGAATAAAATGTTGGATTGACAGGTGGAGTCGGATTGACCACGATGATCAAATCGGTTCCATGTCACATAAAGGGATCCTCTCAGCATGCCGGGCCGCGGCCTGACCGCATCGTATGAAGGTTGATTGCCGAAGAACGTTTCTGCGTCCCACGTACTTCCTCCATCGGAAGACGTGCGACTCACAATCCGGTCTTGCCCGCTATCTGCTGCATTCTTTCCACCGGGACCTGCTGCATGGAAATAATGAAAGTTTCCCTTGCCGTCGGAGATCAAAGCCGGATCTCCATAATTTCCCCAGGAAGCTTCCGGTTTTGATACGCTCCATGTATTTCCTCCATCCCGGGTGTACCGTATGCTGTTGGGGGCAACTCCCGCCACCCAGTTAGTTGGGTTCTTGTGATTAATGGCAATCGTAGGGCTGATGGCAGGAGCGGC
>DATHFS010000394.1:0-4269 GCA_035317975.1 Cyclobacteriaceae bacterium
CTTCACGCGCCCATAGCGAAATATTCAAAACCAATGATGGAGGTGAAACCTGGACGATTGCCGGTAACGCGCCGGACGCTGCATACGATTTGCAATTTCTAACCGAAAAAGCAGGTTTTATTGCCGGCCCCGACGGAGCCATGAGCAAGACCCTGGACGGTGGGATGACTTGGCAATGGGCTGGATTTGCCGGCAGAATATATGGGAACGACCTTTTTACACTCTTTTTTGTGGACGAAAACCTGGGATTTGCAGCGGGCTCGGGAGGACGCATCCTTAAGACCGTCAATGGCGGCAAGACATGGGATGAATATGCTCTTACGTACAAGGGAATTCAAAATTTGAGTTTCGTATCTCAGCAGACGGGCTATTTCCAGGCGGGCGGCAATTTTTATAAGTCAACCAACCGGGGCATTGACTGGAAATACCTGGGGCAACCACTTCCCGATCAGAAGACCGGAGACTTTCATTTTGTTAATGAGAACATCGGTTATGCGATAGTCGGCGGAACGCCCGGCACCTCCGCCTCCAGCACATTGGTGTATAAGACATCCGATGGGGGAGTCACCTGGAACAATGCGTTACAAGGCTTCCTTACCTGGAATGACTTATACGGTCTCTACTTTATTAATGAGGACGTTGGATTTGTCAGCACAGGTTTCGGGCCATCAGTGGCATTCCGAAGCTCTGACGGAGGCGCCACCTGGACCACCGTGTCGACAACTGGTTTCGGACAAATTCAATTTTTGAATGACAATGTCGGCTACGCGAGGAATATAGCAAACTATTATAATCGTATCTACAAGACTACCGATGGTGGACTCACCTGGAATATAGTTTACGAAGTCGATCAGGATATCACGTCGTTCCATTTTATCAATGAGTCCACTGGATTTATCGTGGGCGATAGTGGCTTCATGTACAAAACAAGCAATGGAGGTAGCACGTGGCAGAAAATAAATCCTCCCTACGCATACTACGTCAACGTCAGATTTATTTCGGAAAAATTCGGATACATCGTTGATGACTATAGTCATCTTTATGTCACCAAAGATGGCGGTTCATCCTGGAACAATGTGTTGCTGGATTACGGAGTCAGTGGCATGACAACCGTGGGCGGCGATGTGTACGCCTATGGGGCTTATGGTACGATCCTACGGAAGAACTCTGAACTTAGTGATTTTGTTACCCTGGACTTCCCTTCTTCGATGGATGTGACTGACTCCACGGCGGTGGTGGTGTCATTCATTCGATCGACGTTCCCTCTTTCGTCCGCTCCATCGTACGTTGAGTCTAGAAAAGATAATGGCAGCTATGGTCCTGGGTTCCAAATCAAATTATTGAACGGATATGCAAACGAGGGTCTGTCCTACAAGTTGACTCACTTGGATGCGGATACCCGCTACTATTTCCGATTCGGCGTCGTAAATGGGACGAACCAGGTGGTTACTTCCGAGGCGTATTTCAACACCCTACCAAAGATGGTCACGGGCGTTGAAGACCGGGCCAGGAGTTCGCTTAAACTATATCCGAATCCGGCCGGCGAAGTGTTGGTGATTGAAAACGACGGCGAGTTCTCCTATGAATTGCATGATTTGCTCGGGCGCCGGCGCCTGGTTGGCTCCTCCAGCCAGAAAGCATCGGTGAATCTATCGGGTTTTGATAATGGAATTTACTTCGTGCGCGTTACCGATCGTCTCGGAACCGTAACGGCGAAGGTCGCAGTCACGCGGTAGCGCCAGTTCATCAAGGGTGGGAATACTAATAAAAGCTAAAGTGGACCTGCGCTCAATTGTTCCCCTCAACAGATCTCCAATGAGAAAACTAGCGCGCTAGGTTCTCTCATGGCCGTCCCTGCAACCGTCGAGGAGACGGTGTTTCCGTGACTTGCAGATCTGCTTTCGCGTTTGGACCTGCGATCTCTGAATTTATGCGGAAATTATCGTGCTGAAGAAAAAGTAGCTGAGCGTGTTAATTTGTTTTGATAGCTTTTGATGAATGCATATGTCGCTCCCATAGCCCCTCCGAATTTTGGTACATGAATGGTACACTTCGATGTATAAATTTACGGAAGACGTGCGGAAATGGATACCTTCTTCGTTAGAAATAATTTGTTTGAAAGTAATTTTGAGAACTTTTGTGTAACGATGAAAAGTAATTCTTGTACGCTCGAGACCTCAAGAAAACCTTGTTTCTAAAATGGAAACAAGGTTTTTTATAGTCCCAAATTTCTATTCGGTACAAACGGTCATTTCGATATAAACGGTACAAAACATCGAAACCGATCCGGTGAATTTTGATGTGTCCTCTTGTCGATTTTAAGTTTGTGCCATGCTGCAGCAATGGCCTATCCCGACCTTGCCAGAAAAACAGAAGGGAAAATTTTAAACATAATTACGGCCCCACAATACCATTTTACCGTTCATGCAGCATCTATGGTTTTCGTTAGGAACTCGTAATATATTGCCTCAACCATCGGTGTAAAAATTTGTTTGACGGTGCGTTTGATTGCTAAACCTGTACGTATGAACCTTAAGAAATCACCTTTACTCCTTTTTGTGTTGGGATCCTTTTTATTTTTAGGCCCGGCACATGCTCAAGTCACATCCAAAACGCAGGTCCCTAAAAAGGAAGGAACGGCCACGGGCATGTTCCCGAAACCAGGGGAGTGGCCTGCATACCGGCGCACCGGAACCCAGGAAGGATACTCTCCTTTGCGCGGTAATATTACCAAGCCGCAAATTGTCTGGAAGCAATTCGCCGGTGCGATAGAAACTCTCCTGGTGGTCGAATCCGGAAGTGGAAAAAGCAAGTTGACCCTGCCGGGCGATGAAGGTAAGCTGGCCGTGGCTTCCGATACAATCACGAAGGCCGATTTTATACCTACGCCCAAAAGTCCGGAAGAGGATACGAGCCCGTGGAATTCTACCTATGCAGACATTTTGCCGGAATATCCCGGCAAGGAAAAGCTCGAATTCGAAAGTGCTTTTGGGAAGACGATGACTAATGGCCAATGGGCCCATTGCATAGGTCGATTGATGGCCCGGAAAAACGGTGAATGGACTACGATTTGGGAAACCAAACCATTGGATTATCTATTCAATTCTTTTCCCCTGGTGGGCGACTTTGACGGCGATGGCAAAACGGATATAGCGATTTTGCCTTTTTGGAAGATGTTATTGTTCGATGCCCGTACAGGCGTGTTCAAGGATAGTTGCAGGTTCAATGACAACAGAAGCTACGGTTTCCACGGCGTGTACGACTTTGATGGCGACGGAAAATCGGAATTCCTTGTGGAAGCCGATTTTTCGAAACACGTAGATGTGCTGGGCTTTCGCGATGGGAAGTTGACTTTGTTCTGGCAGCGTGATATCGAACAGGATATCGCCGATCCCCAGCGGATCCTGACGGTAGCTCCCGATCCTGTTATGGACATCGACGGCGATGGAAGACCTGAAGTCATCATCACGCTCTACAATGACACCGGCGATAACCGGTGGCATTTGACCTTTGTCGACGCTATCACTGGCAAAACAAAAGTCGATTTCCCTGACGAAAAGCTTGCCGCGCCCCTTGACGTGGACGGCGACGGTGTGAAAGAACTATTGACCACCGTAACCAGTGGCGTTGGTATGCTGGCAAAAATACGGGTGCGCGCAGTGAAAGACCATAAGCTTCAGATGGCCTGGGAGAAGGACAACGCGGGATGGGAGATCTGGGAGCCGCCACTTCCCGCCAATGTAAAAAGTATGGCGACGCAAGGTCGGCAAACGGCCATGAGCCGTGTTGTCGGCAAGGACACCTACGTGGTGCTGCGGGAATCGAAATCGCCGACGGAGACCGCGGTGTCGCTTGCGAAATGGCAAGGATCCGTATTCAACACGGTCACAACAGTCAGCGGAGACAACCTGGAAGGTCTGGGCATTGATGCAGCAGGACGTTTACTGGTTAGAGCCCGTCACCGGTTTGGCGAGTCATCCGCGATGGTGATTTCAAACGGCAAGGTGACCCTGCAGACTACAAAACGGATCGGGTTTGTGCCGGGTTCTGTTATCGTTACCTCGCCTGATGGCGCCAGGACATCCACCATCGTAGTGCAGGGAGCGGTGAACGAACAGGTGGTGTTTCAGGCCCCGAAAACGGAAAGTACTAGCGTAGAATTAAAATATATTTCCGGGCGAGGGCAAGGCAACTGGTGGGTGAATACCCTTGACCTGGTTTCGACGTCAGGAGTTCCTAGTTTTGGCTGGAGCGGGTCTGCATTTGGGG
>DATHFS010000395.1:0-2393 GCA_035317975.1 Cyclobacteriaceae bacterium
ATGTGCCTCCGGTAGAAAACTTGTGGAAATACAACAGGATGGGCTTTGACCTGGTTTGCATTTCCGGCGGCAAAGCGATGTGCGGACCCCAAAGTGCAGGAATTCTGATGGGAAAAAAGGACCTCATTGAAGCAGCACGGCTGAACGGACCACCCCGGGGTGGTAATATTGGCCGTGGAATGAAAGTGAATAAGGAAGAAATCATCGGCATGTATGTCGCGTTGGACAGCTACATCAAAAGAGACCATGCCATGGAATGGAAGATTTGGGAAGAGCGCATCGCCGTAATAAACAATGCCGTAAAGTCCGTGCCCGGTGTGACAACGGAAGTGATTGTTCCCCCTGTAGCCAACCACACTCCTTCCCTTGAAATAACCTGGGATCCTTCTAAAGTAAAAGAAACCCGCGACGGATTCGGAGAGCGATTACGCAAAGGCAGCCCCTCCATTGAAGTGATTGCCTGGGAAAAAGAAAACAGCATCCGGCTTACTGTATTCATGTTGAAGCCGGGGCAGGAAAAAGTGGTGGCGAAACGGATTCGGGAGGAGTTGGTGAAGGCTTCGGTGTGAAGTTCGGCCTATTGCTGATTACCGAGCCGAACTTAAGTTTCCAGCTACTTTGCTACGTCAGGTATTTCCCCAGAAACAAACTCCATGTAGCCGATGCAAAACCTTTCAAGCTGGAGCCTTACGGCAATGTCCGTCTCCGAGACACCCTTCATTCCCGGGCTTTGCATCAAATCAGCGCCTTTGATTATTTCCTGTATTGAATCAGGAATTACAACCTTATGGGCAAAATTGGACGCATCAACGAATATGCCCTGAAAAGCAAGTTCCGTGATCTTGGAATTTCTAACTGAAATGGTAAGCTCCAGGGTCAAATTCTGATTGTATTTCAATAAAAGGCTGTCACATAATTTCTGTCGGATCCCCCGACTCAGGCGACCATCGATGTAACAGTACCAGATCAAAGGTGCATCCGGTACCCTTTTGTAAAGTCGATCTCGAATTGTCCCTGTTGTTGTTAATTCCTGAAATCGCGGACTATTATTATTATTGCAAGATAAAATGATCATCAGGACCAGGGTCGAGGTGAAATTGAGGTGCTTCATAGGAATCAAGTTTTAGATTTAGTTATCATATGAGGTCTTCTCAAATTCTTGCATCATTGTTGGCCGTTTCAGGTTAGGAACAGCCGTAGACCCGCTTGAAGTTAATATAATGTTCTTGTTATGGTCATAGGTCACACTTTGAACCCACACCACTTTCTGGCCTGTCTTTTGATCGACCAAGGTTCCGTAGGCCCAGGATGTCCATCCTTCCAATTTGCCGTCGCTGCCAATGGTAGTACTGGTCATCACCACATTTTCAAAACCCTGTACGTCCAGGATCTTATCAAGATTGCGAACTTCTCTATAGATAGCCCCTCCACCTTTCAACGGCTGGACATAATCATAGCCTTCGGATTTCATTGCGGCTTCCTGCCAGGCGGCACCCCGATCCGACAGTTTTTTGTTGGAATCGAAAGCAGATGTTAATGCTTCCCAAATTAACAAAATGTTTCTTGGAAAATTGCCGGGTCGGTGGACCCAAGAAAAATCTAATTTTTGATCTCTGCCCTTTTTAGCCAACGGCGGATCATATTCATAACCCCCAAAAACGCCAGTATGCTCACCGAACCATTGAACAACGTAACTTGTTTTGGTGTCGACATTGACAAACATGCCTTTGATAGGACTCCCTATTGTTTACTTCAAAATAGCGCATATCTTTAATCGTGAACGAGTTAGTAGGTGCTTCTCTCGAAAGTCCAAAGGAAATAGCAACGGGATTCCGATACCATTCACGATAGTCAATAAAACCTCTTAGTGTATCATTATTATTAAGAGTGATATAGCCCGGTTGCAGGTTTTTTTGAGCGTGAGTAATATTATCCCGTATAAATAAATACAAAAGAGAACCGTTATTATTTTTCTCATCACTCCTACTCGTTGAGTTTATAAGCAATGCTATTTTGCCCTCCGATACCAAATAATAATGTTCCGTTTATTTCAACAACACTCCGCACATCGCCGCGCAACTTAAAACCCGATATGGATTGACTGATATAGCTGAAATTTCCCTTGCCATCCCCCTTCAACAAAACACCGTAGTTTGCATCCCACTTGCCGAGCCTCAGTTTCGCGTGATTCAGGTTCCCGCAAAGCAAAACGTCTTCGCTTCCATCCTTATCATAATCCAACACCAGTATCGAATAAACCGGGGCGTACTGGGCTTCCAGTGGTAAGGGTGAAAGATGAAATTTTCCATCAGCACCGCCTTTAAAAAAAGATGTCTCCATGCGATCAGCCTGAAGGTGGCCGAAACTGCTTAATTCCGCTTCATTAAAAAGAT
>DATHFS010000396.1:0-4321 GCA_035317975.1 Cyclobacteriaceae bacterium
AATCGCTGGTTTGTATCGATGACCGGGAGTGTTCTTTTCGACGGTACCTGGAGAAATTTGATCCGGCTTGTGAAACATTTGCCACACCCGGATTCTTTAATATCGAGTTCTTCTTTCAGCCTGAAGACGGTCAGTTCTATACCAAACTTTGTCCCTGGCCGGTTACGCCAAAATACCTGATCAAAGAGGTTGGAAGCACAAGCAAGAGGGAACAGGATGTCCATTTTTCAAAACACAGTCATTCCTTCTACAGCGGCTGGCTTATCTCGCAGACTCTTGGATTCTGGTCAGCACTTAAGTTGTTCATAAACATTTTCAGTCCTTCGATGGGGCCTGCCACAGCGTCATCGTTCAAACACATGGACAGGCTTTCCAGCCTGACCATCGAAAATAAGGACCTGAATGACCGCGAGAACGATCTGCAGATCGGATTTACCGTGGAGGAAATGGCGCAGCGTGTCGAAGGCGTACTCAAAAGCATTGGACTGGTAAAGGATTTTGCGCCTGTAGTCTATGTCATCGGCCACGGATCAAGCAGCGTGAACAATCCTCATTTTGCTGCTTATGATTGTGGGGCCTGTTCCGGAAGGGCGGGTTCAGTAAACTCAAGAGCCTTCAGTTTCATGGCGAATCACCCTAAGGTAAGAGCGATTCTGAGTGCAAGAGGATTGGACATCCCGGCAAAAACGCAATTCGTCGGTGGACTCCACGACACCACACGCGACGAAATCATTTTCTTTGACGAAAATTCGCTTACACCTGACAACCGGGAAAGCCATACGAAGAATGAAGCCGTCTTTGCCACCGCTCTTGACTCGAACTCGAAGGAACGGTCCAGGCGATTTGAATCCATCAATACCAAAGAAAGCCCCGAGAAAATTCATGAGCAAGTCCTGAGGCGATCCGTTTCCCTTTTCGAACCGCGTCCCGAACTCAACCATGCGACCAATACCCTTTGCGTCATTGGAAGGAGGATGCTCACGAAAGGGTTGTTTTTGGACAGACGGGCATTCATGAACTCGTACGATTATACGATTGATCCAAAAGGCGATCTGCTATTTAACGTGATGAAACCCATCGGGCCGGTTTGCGGCGGCATCAATCTTGAATATTTTTTCTCCCGGGTTGACAACCAAAAATTAGGCGCAGGCACGAAACTACCTCATAACGTCATGGGACTGGTTGGTGTTGCCAACGGGATCGACGGCGATCTCAGGCCCGGTCTCCCCAGTCAGATGATTGAGGTTCACGATCCGGTCCGACTCCTGGTTATTGTAGAACATTTTCCGGAAGTGGTTCTGCAAACCATTCAGAAGCTACCTGAAATGTATGAATGGTTTATCAACGATTGGGTTAAGCTGGTCGCCGTGCACCCGGAGACGCATGCATTCTATCGATTTCAGGACGGAGCCTTTGTTCAGTATGTTCCGCTCAAGAAAACGATTGAGGCTGTCCCGGATATGACTCCGTTGATCGAAACACATGAAGAAAATTTACCGGTTTACTTAATTTCATAAGAACACATGACCTTGCTCCTTCAGCTCTTTATTCTCATTCCCCTGACCGGTTTTGTCGTGAGTTTGTTGATTCCCGCAAAAAAGGAAGCGCTTATTTCGTGGGTTGCTTTCTTTACCGTCGGTGTTCAATTAGTGAGCTTCCTCATTTTCGTACTGGTATGGATCGATATCGATCACCCGACCCTCAACATCAAAGACATTGTTATTTTCAAGACCGTGGGGTATGAGTTTTTCATCGACTTTTATTTCGACAAGATTACGGCGGTGTACCTGTTCGTGGGCGCCTTCCTGACGTTTTTGGTCACGGTCTACAGCCGCTACTACATGCACCGCGAAAGCGGATACAAACGTTTTTTCAACACGATCCTCTTTTTTTACCTTGGCTATACACTCGTCATTTTTTCAGGCAACCTCGAAACCCTGTTCATCGGATGGGAAATCCTGGGGATCTCTTCCTTCCTGCTCATTGCGTTCTACCGCGACCGGTATCTGCCCGTTAAGAATGCGGTTAAGGTGTTTTCCATCTATCGTGTCGGGGATGTGGGACTGATTCTGGCGATGTGGATGAGTCATCACCTATGGCATGAGAACATTACGTTTCTGAAACTCAATAATTATGAACTAGTACACACCCAGCTTCAAACCCACACCGTGATTGGTGTTTTAATATCGTTGATGATCCTGGTTTCGGCTGCAGCGAAATCAGCGCAGCTCCCGTTTTCTTCCTGGTTGCCGCGGGCGATGGAAGGCCCAACGCCTTCAAGTGCCATTTTTTATGGCTCCCTGTCCGTTCACCTTGGTGTTTTCATTTTATTAAGGACCTATCCCTTTTGGGAACATCAATTCTCGGTCCGTATCATTATCGCCGTTTTAGGTCTCGTGACCATGGTGATCACTACGGGTATAGCTCGGGTCCAGTCTTCCGTAAAAAGCCAGATTGCCTATTCGTCTATCGCCCAAATCGGAATGATCTTTATCGAGGTCGCCGCGGGGTATACAAACCTGGCTTTGTTCCACTTCGCGGGAAACGCCTTCCTTCGGACCTACCAGCTCCTCGTGTCTCCTTCTGTAGTGAGCTACCTGATCCGCGAACAGTTTTATAATTACTCCCCCCGGGATCGTTCGATCGAAGTTTCCTTTCCTAAGGAAGTGGAGTATGCTTTATACGTCTTGTGTATAAAGGAGTGGAATCTGGATTCGCTGATGTATCGCTACTTGTGGAATCCGTTGAAATGGGCTGGGAACAAACTCAGTTTTCTTACCCTTAATAATGTAGTGCTCTTCTTCATTCCCGCCTATGCTCTTGGCTTACTTAGCTTGTACTATGAGGAGATGATCCCTCCGGCCATCCATGAAAAACTGCCTATCCTCTTTGCCCTTATTGGCCTGCTCATGGTCTTGAAATCATTCACGGAACGCAAGCTGGCGCGTATGAGTTGGTTATTAGTTATCATGAATCACCTTTGGGTCGCCCTCGCCGTATCGTTCAACGAGCATTTCACCTACGGTCAGCCGCCTCTGTATTTAAGCGGCGTCTTCGTTTCCGGAATCCTGGGATACATCTGCCTTCAACGGCTGAAATCCCATGAGGGCAACATCGACCTCGACCAGTTTCATGGCCATTCATACAAACATCCCATGATTGGTTTTGTTTTCCTCGTTTCGTGCCTGGGGTTGGCGGGTTTTCCGATTACGCCTACTTTTATCGGTGAAGATGTGATCTTTACACACATCCATGAAGATCAGGTATTTCTGGCCTCTTTTGTGGCCTTGAGTTTTATCCTGGATGGTCTTGCCTTGATCCGGATCTATGCACGGGTTTTCCTGGGGCCTCATATGCGATCGCAGTATGAGATGGCGTACAGGTCTTCCTAAGTTCTGAATTCCTTGTGTCCTTAGTGACTTTGCATCAGCCAATTCAAGGTCACTACGAACACAAAGAATGCACAAAGAACACCAAGCGGTCTGGTAAAGACTGGAATTTAATCTATCTTTCATTTTTGATGATATGATTAAACTTCGACTTTCTATTATTATTCCCGCGGCCTTTTTCTTTTTGAGTGATTGGTCAATGCTGAAGAGGGGAACAAGTCAATTCAATGACCAGCAGCATCTGGAACGCGTCGCTCCCCGTACTTCTTCGAACGTGACGAATGCATTCTTTGCGCCTTCCTTAGCGCCTTTGCGCCTCTGCGGTGAACCTCCTAAGGGATCCCGGTTTCGTGTGCTTGCCATCGCAGAGAGCGGAGGCCATCATATTTTGTATTCACAGCGGGCCCGGGTTTGGCTGAACCAACTTGCCAGGGACAGCGCCTTTACAATCGACTACATCGAAAAGCCCGATTCCATAGATGAATCGTTTTTGAGCCGTTACCAACTTTTTATCCAGCTTGATTTTCCGCCTTATATGTGGAGCCAAAAGTCGATGGATGCTTTTCAGAAATATGTTGAACAGGGCAGGGGAGGATGGATTGGCTTTCATCACGCTACGCTGCTCGGCGAATTTGACGGCTATCCCATGTGGAACTGGTTTTCGGATTTTATGGGGGGCATCCGGTTCAAGAATTATATCGCCACGTTCGTTTCGGGCACCGTTCATACCGAAGACAAAGTTCATCCCTGTATGAAGGGCGTGCCGGGCGCTTTTGTGATAAAAAAAGAGGAGTGGTACACGTACGACAAAAGCCCCAGGCCGAATGTTCACGTGATTGCCTCGGTTGATGAATCCTCCTACTTACCTCCCTCGGCGATTACCATGGGCGATCATCCCGTAGTCTGGACCAACGATGCATACCGGGCAAGGA
>DATHFS010000397.1:0-2650 GCA_035317975.1 Cyclobacteriaceae bacterium
CCCTCCGCTCTTATTTGTTTCAACGTTTCAATGCCATTCCGGCCGGGCATGGAAATGTCGAGCAATATTATATCCAGCACCTTCTTCCTGACTTCTTCAAGCGCCTCATTGCCATTCGATACTTCGGTGACTTCCAAGGCTGGAAATTCCTCGCGCAGCAATTGGATGAGCCCTTTTCGGACAATGGCATGGTCATCGGCTATGAGAAATTTCATCATAAAACGTAAACTAAATCCCTGAAAATGGAATTTTCAGGAGGACGATGGTGCCTTTTGGTTTATTTCTTTCGACGACAAGTTCGCCCTGGAACATCAAGGCCCGCTCTTTCATTCCAATTAGTCCCAACGAACGTTTCGTTTTTACTTCATTCAAATCAAAACCCTCACCGTCATCTTTAATAAGGAGCCTGATGTAGCCTTCCTTTTGTTCCAGTACCGTTTCAACCCGGGTGGCGTTAGCATGTCGTGCAATATTAGTCAGGGCCTCCTGGTATACACGAAAGATGCTGGTGGATAAGGTTCGTTCGGTGTTGAAATCATTGAGTTCTGAAAAGAAATGCGAGGCTATGCCCGTTCGTTTTTCAAATTCCTGCGCGTGCCATTCCAGGGCCGCCAGGAGTCCCAAATCATCAAGAATGCCGGGTCTGAGTTCCGATGAAATTCGCCTCACCGTTTTCACTGTTTCGTCAATAAGGGAAGTCATGGCGAATAGTTTTTCCTGAATCACCTTGTCCTTTGCAGCCATGTTCCTTCCAATCCATGATGTCTCCATCTTTAAGAACGTCAACTGTTGACCAAGCTCGTCGTGAATTTCGCGGGCGATTCGTGTTCTTTCCTCCTCCCGGACCTGCTGTAAATGGCAAGTAAGCTCCTGCAATCGCTGGTACGATGCCTTCATTTCCACTTCCGCTCTCTTCTGTGCCGTGATATTCTGAGCGGTCCCGAAGAGCCGGATGATTTTACCGCTGGCATCGCGTTCGCAGTGCCCGAACGACTGAATAATACGCCTCTCTCCTGATTCCGTTGTAATGCCGTATTCCGTATCTACTTGTTTCCCGTCCTTCAATAACTGCAGGCGCGCCAGGAGTAGCCTGTCCCGATCTCCTTCATCAACCAAATGGCCAAATGAATCGTGCACCTCCAGGAACGTTTTGTGATCTGCTCCGAAAACATCATAAATTCCTTCTGAGTACGTCATCTTGTTGGTTACTAAGTCAAGACTCCAGCTGCCACACTGGGCCAACTTCTGCGCCTCCGCCAATTCCGACCGGCTCTTGCTGATTAAGTCCGCCGCTTTCGTCCGCTTCGTAATATCAAAGATGTAGCACCCTATCCCATCGACATCGCCCTGCTCATTGTATATGGGGTTCAGGCTTACGTCAAAATTAAAATGTTCCTTATAGATACCTCCCTGATCGGGATATTCAATCGTAACACCTTCTCCGGTTAAGACCTTGTCAAAGAGTCGTTTCCAGTTTTGCCTGTACCCTTCATCTATTTCGGAAAAGAGTACAGGGTCCCCAACCCGGATTCGCACGCCGTAATCTTTATAAACGGCTTCCAAAAATGCTTTATTGGCGATCACGAGCTTCAATTCCTTGTCGATGTGCCAGATCGGGTCCGGCGAACAGTTAATTAATGCATAAAGGCTTCGTTCACGTTCCCCCAATTTGTTCTCTCCTTCAAGCGCTATCAGGACCTCCTTATGGTCAGAATTCACCGTATCCATTGAAATTAGATTGCTTTTAGCTTTTCCTTGCACTTTCACATCATTGATAACAAACAATGAAATGAAATTAGTTCTTTTGACATATTGCGGAAAACAAGAATCAAGTGATCAAATCAACGTAATCAAACAACGCCTCATACCCTTCCCATAGTTAGCTAATTTCAAGTTTACAATCAATGCCGCCATTAACAGGTATTCTTTCTGAATTGATCGCAGGGCGCGAACAGGGTAGTCAAACGCAAAGTGGAAACTCCACCGCGATCAGTGCGAACTCCTTTGGAGGGCTGACCTACCCCGACTCGCCAGGATTCCGCAGCCAAACAAGACTTCGTGCCTTCGTGTCTTCGTGGCCCAGGCGAACAAAAGTGGAAAACATAATGTTGTGGTTATCATATGGAAATTGGAATCGATAGTTTCGCCGCCATGTTCAGCGGCAACAGCAGTAAAATCATAAATGATGCGGATGCTCTGGCTCAATTGCTTGACCGGATAGAACAGGCAGACCATGCCGGTCTTGACATATTCGGGATTGGGGAGCATCACCGAAAAGGTTTTCTTGATTCGGCCCCTACCCTTATTCTGGCGGCGGCCGCAGCCCGTACAAAACGGATCAGGCTCACCAGTGCGGTCACGGTCCTGAGTGCGGCCGACCCGGTAAGGATATTTCAAAACTTTGCAACGCTGGATCTGATTTCCCGCGGACGTGCTGAAATGGTCGTTGGCCGTGGTTCCTTTATAGAGGCTTTTCCCTTGTTTGGCTATAACCTGAATGATTACGATGAACTATTTGCCGAAAAGCTTGACCTCTTACTTAAGATTCGCAACGACGAGTTTGTTACATGGAAGGGCAAATTTCGTTCCGCACTAACGAACCAGCCTGTCTATCCAAGGCCCCTGCAGCCATCCATACCGATTTGGCTGG
>DATHFS010000398.1:0-8896 GCA_035317975.1 Cyclobacteriaceae bacterium
ATGAGGATGGCCAGGGGGATTTCCGTATCCACGGGAGGATTAAGAGTTTCGTAGGTGATGTTGCTATCCTCCACTTTACCTTTCGTCGTCACGACTTTTTTTCCTTTGGGAATAAAGATGTTGCAGATGTTCACCGCTTCAAATAGCAATCCGCCGGGGTTACCGCGCAAATCAAGGACGATCATTTTGGCGCCTTTTTCTTTTAAGCTGATGACGGCATTCTTCACTTCTTTTCCGGCGTCGTGTGTAAAATCCGATAACTGCACATAGCCCAGGTCCGGAGTCACCATGCCATAATAGGGTACGTTACTTACTTTGATCCGTTCGCGTTTGAACTCCAGGTCGATGAGTCCCGCGACACCGACCCGGCGTACCGAAAGTTTTACCAGCGTGCCTACCTGACCGCGCATGAGGTGGTTGGCCTCTTCCGTAGACAGTTTGGAAAGTTCCATACCATCCATCTTCACCAGTTCGTCGCCGATCTTTAACCCGTTCTTTTGAGCCGGGTATCCTTCATAGACCAGGGTCACAACAATGCGATGGCCGATTTCGCGTGTCAACGCACCAATGCCGCCATACTGACCGGTATTCAGGGTGTTGAAGTCTTCGATTTCGTCCTCGGAAATGAAATTGGTGTAGGGATCAAGGGAGTTGAGCATCGCATCAATGCCCGTCCGTACCAGCTTGTTGGGATTGACATCATCTACATACAGGGCATTGACTTCCTTGAACAGGGAAGCAAAAATATCGAGGTTCTTCGCGATTTCGAAATAACGTTCGGCCGGTGGCGTAAAGGAAAGCAAAGTCAGCACGGCGGCCGCTGCAAAAAGGAGCGAGAGTTTTTTCTTCATGATCAGGTATACGCTTAAAAACGGAAATGGACGGAATCGGTTCGGCACCTTCTAGGCCAGTTTGGTCCCATCCAGTTTGCAATTTACCTGAAAAAGGGATAATCCGTCAGTAAAAAGTGCCCTTCTTATTACATGGCTGATGGCATTCGGGTTTTATCATTATTTTTAGCCGTTCATCCACCAAAATCAAAGGGTTATGCAACTAAAATTTTCATTGTGGAGCGTGATGCTCCTCCTGTTGTTCATGATTTCGTGCAGCAAAAACGAGACGTATGAAACAAAGACGGCCGAAAGCAATGGCTATTCCTACGAGTACGTTACCAATGATCCACTAAAGGTCAGGATCTACACCCTGAAGAACGGACTTAAAGTCTACCTGAGCCGGTACGATGCTGAACCGCGCATTCAAACTCAGATTGCTGTGCGTGCCGGAGGGAAGAATGACCCTGCCCGGGCCACCGGTCTTGCCCATTACCTGGAACACATCATGTTTAAAGGCACGCCTGACTTTGGAACGCAAGACTGGAGCAAGGAAAAAATTTTCCTCGATAGCATCGAGCATATGTTTGAGCATTATCGTACGCTTTCCGACTCGGTTGAGCGTACAAAATATTATCATCTCATTGACAACGTTTCCAATCATGCCGCTACGTTGGCCATTGCCAACGAATACGACAAGATGGTTGCCGAAATAGGGGCGCGGGGAACGAATGCCTATACAACAGAGGACCGTACCGTATACATCAATGATATTCCCTCTAACCAGATTGAGAACTGGATTACGATTGAATCGAATCGGTTCCGCCAGATCGTTCCACGTTTATTTCACACGGAATTGGAAGCGGTGTATGAAGAAAAAAACCGCAGCCTTGATAACGACTATTGGAAAGCGTACGAGGCGCTTTTTGCGGCCGCCTTTCCAAAGCACCCCTATGGGACCCAAACCGTCATTGGTACAATCGATCATTTAAAGAATCCTTCCATCACCGAAATCAAAAATTATTTTACCAACTATTACTGTCCTAACAATGTGGCGGTTTGCATGAGTGGTGACCTGGATTATGATAAGACCATTTCCTTGCTGGACAAGTATTTTGGCGACTGGAAAGCGAACCCGGAACTGAAATCATGGACAGCAGTTCAGGAAGATCCAATTACCACCCCCAGGGACGTAGACGTGTATGGCCCGGATTCAGAATGGATCAATATGGCCTTTCGGTTTAGCGGAAGAACTGGCGATGAGCACAAGCTGTTGCGCCTGACCGACATGATCCTTTCCAATTCGCAAGCCGGGTTGATCGACCTCAACCTCAAACAAAAGCAAAAAGTGCTGGAGCCCTCCAGCTACGTAGAGGATCTCAATGATTATAGTCTCCATACATTCACCGGAAAGCCGCGTGAAGGCCAGACCCTCGAAGACGTGAAGAAATTACTGCTGGGTCAGATCGACCTGGTAAAAAAGGGACAGTTTGATGACTGGCTCCTCGAGGCCGTTGTCAACGATTTAAAGAAAAACAAGATCCAGGGATCGGAACAAAATTGGTCACGGTCGAACGACCTGGTCATGGCCTTTACCAACGCTATCCCCTGGAAGGACTATATCTCCGAAACAGATGACCTTAAAAGATTCAAAAAAGAAGATATTATCAAATTCGCCAACGAGCATTACAAAGACAATTACATCGTGGTGAACAAGCGGAATGGGAAAGACCCCCATGTGAAAAAGGTAACCAAGCCGGCGATTACCAAAGTGACGCTCAACAAGGAATTAAAATCCCCTTTCCACGAAAAAATGCTATTGAATAAGGTAGAAAAATTACAACCCTTGTTTGTCGATTACGACAAAGACATTATAAAACAAAAATTAGATAAGGGTGTGGAAGTACTTTCTACTCAAAATAAGGAAAACGACCTGTTCCGTCTTTATTACCTATCTGATGTGGGGAGCAACAATGACCCCCGGATCAATGTGGCGATTGAATACCTGAGCTATTTGGGCACGGATGAAATGACGTCGGAGGATTTCAAGAAAGAGTTGTATAAGCTGGGCACGAATTTCGATGTGTCCGCCTCGAAGGATCAAACATACATTGCCCTGACCGGCCTTTCCGAAAATATGGATAAGTCAGTGCAGCTTTTTGAAAAACTGCTTGCCCATCCGAAGCCGGATGAAGAAGCTTTAAAAAAGATGGTGGACGGTATTTCTCAGAAACGGGAGGATAGCAAAAAGGACAAGAATACAATCTTGTTTGACGGGCTGATCAATTACGGTCTATACGGTGCAACGTCTCCCTTCACCAATGTCCTCACCAACCAGCAGTTGACGAAGCTCAAGCCGGACGAGTTGGTGGACATCATTAAGGGCTTTACCAAAGCCGAACACCGGGTTCTTTATTATGGACCAAAAAAAGAAAGTGAATTGCTGGCTTCGCTTAACCAATACCATGTTTTGCCCGATCAGCTTCAACCCCTGCCCGCGGCAGTGAACTTTGAGATCCAGGACGTCAAAGAGCCAAAAGTGTATTGGACCCATTACGATATGGTACAGGCAGAGATCATTTTTTTGTCGAAAGGAGAGAAATTTGACGCAGGTCGGGTTCCGGGTATCCGTATGTTCAATGAATATTTTGCCGGGAGCATGGCCTCCCCGATCTTCCAGGAGCTGAGAGAAGCACAGGGCCTTGCCTATTCGGCGTATGCCACGTATTCTATGGCAACCAAAGCGGGTGATCCTGATTATTTCTTTGGCTATATCGGCACCCAGGCCGATAAGCAAAGTGAATCCATGAAAGCCATGATGGCCCTGATTCAGGTCTTCCCTAAAACGGAAAATGGATTTGAAATGGCGAAAAAGTCACTGCTTAATAAAATTGAAAGTGAACGGATCACCAAGGCGAACATTTTGTTCAACTATGAAGCCGCCAAACGACGGGGTCTCGATCATGACGTCAGAAAAGACGTATATGAAAAAGCACAAACTATGAAGTTAGACGATGTAGAAAAATTTCAGCAGGATTTCGTTAAGGACCGGAAATTTAATGTAGTACTGGTGGGCAGCCGCGACAAGCTAAATCTCAAAGCCCTGGAGAAGTATGGCAAGGTCCAGGAACTCACTTTGGATGAAGTTTTTGGGTACGAGAGAGTACAAAAGATTAAGGTGGAGAAACCGAATCAATAACCTCGCCCCCCGCCTGCGCTGAGACAGCTTCGGCGGGCAGGCCGGCCCCCCGAGGCGGAGACTCACTCCTTTGTTTAATGCCCTTTTACGTCCCCCCTCTCCGTTTCGGAGAGGGGCGGGGGGTGAGGTTACTACCCCCAGGCTTTACGTAAAAACCTTAGCCAATTTCCATTCATCACATTTTCAATATCCTGTTTGGAATAGCCCCGCTGGGAAAGTAACACGGCAATCTTCTGAAGGTCGGCAATAGTATCCAGGTCGGCTGGGGATTGCTCTTTGCCGTAGGCCCCATCGAGGTCGGAGCCGATAGCAATGTGCAATGCATTCCCGGCAAGCTGGCAAATGTGATCCATGTGATCAATGAGCACAATCAAATTGCAATTCATGGCCTCCGGTGTAGAGACGCCGCGTACCCAGTCCGGTACCATCATCCAGGCATCGAGCACGCCGCCGATCACCGCACCTCGACGGATGAGTTCCTTGATCTGTTCGTCGCTGAATTGACGGTTGTG
Organism: Cyclobacteriaceae bacterium; assembly: GCA_035317975.1. Classification (GTDB taxonomy): domain Bacteria; phylum Bacteroidota; class Bacteroidia; order Cytophagales; family Cyclobacteriaceae; genus ELB16-189. Next base: position 4,542 of record DATHFS010000398.1, read on the forward strand.
ATTGACCAGCGAACGGCAATTGTTATGACTCGCCCAAACCGGGCCGTGAAAATGGTCCAGCGCTTCCCAAAAACTATCATCACATAAATGCGTCGCGTCGAGGATCATGTTGAGCCTTTCCATTTCCTTTAACAATGCGTGACCCTTCGGTCCCATGAAGCCGGTGGCATCCGTGCCCTGGGCATAGCGGCCAGGTCCGTAGTGTGCAGGACCCACCGCGCGCAACCCATCGGCATACGCTTTCTCCAGATAGTCGATCGTGACAAGGGAATCGGCTCCTTCGAGACTGCGGATATAACCAATCGGTTTGTTTTCTTTTGCCGGCTCGCTGTTCCAGGTTTTCAAATGCTTCTCCAGGGAAGGTAGATCCGTAACAGGAAACAGTTCTCCTGCTTCTTCCATGGTTTTATACCAGGCCAGCTGACCCTGGGTTTGGGCCCAGGCTTGCTCGGGTGAGTTCCAACCCGGAAGGGGATTGCCGGGTGCGACATAACGTGCAATTTGCGTGGCGACTACCAGCCCGATATTTCCTTTTCGCAATTCAGGAAAGGATACGACGCCGTTGCCCCGGTCCCGCTTGTCCGTCATCCCCTGTTCCCGCTGCCTCAGTTCTGTCACTGCCTTTCTGAGGTCGCGGTTCCATTCCAACGCATTCATACTCAAGTCGAGGTGGGCATCTACAATGAACATGATAGTCGGATTAAATAGTGATGGTTCGGTTTCGGGATGAGATGGCCCACTTTTGGCGGACATGGTTATTTTCCACAATCCATGCGCTATCATAAAGTGCGCACGTTGGGCAGATGTGAAAAGGCACACCGTACAAGACATCGCCGACATTATATGAATTCGTTGCCGGTGCACGAACAACCATATGTTCTTCGCTGTGTCCGATGGGTTGCAGTTCGGGCGCATTTAAAAAGAATACGCGGCTGTCAATGGGATTCTCTGATGCGATCGATTTGTGCCCGAGGTCAACACACAACGTATCCTCCGTTGGCTTGGAGATCACCCGCGTGATGACCAACGCTGCGAAGACAAAGGGTTGCTCCGGCAGAATCCGCTGATAACCCATATCCCAATAAATGAACGTCCCCGGACTGCACTCCACATCCTTTCTTTTGGAATGAATAGGGAACGTGGGCGTCCCGCCGGCAATGACGGTGAAGGGACCGGAATGGTTTTTCAGAATTTTAGTCGCCAGTATTTCTACGGGTGCAAAGCTTTCGTCAGAATGTTTTGTTCTCAATTCAAAATCGGTATCCCGGATGTGCCCGTCGTAGGCATGGAGGCCGATCACCATGATGCCTTTCAGAGTCTGGCAGCCGAGATAAAGTGTATAAGCCTTTTGCGGTGTAACACCGGTTCGGTTCATCCCGATATTGAGGTCAATGTATACCGGAATCCGCTCGTTGGCATTCATAAAAATGTCAGAGAGGTGATTAGCGGTTTCCAGGTTATCAATCAGACAAGAGAATTGTGTCGCCGGATATTTTTCTTTCAACGCGAGCAATCGGGTTGCCTTGGGGCCCACGGGCTGATAGGCGAGCAGCACGTCTTTTGCTCCGGCGAGAGCCAGCATTTCGGCTTCTGAAATCGTGGCGCATTTGAATTTGGTAATTCCCGCGTCGATGATGAGTTTGGAAACCTCCTCCGACTTGTTCGTTTTGACATGGGGACGTAATCGGGAAGTATCGGGCACGAAATTCTTAAGTACCCGGATATTTTCTTTCACCCGGTCGAGGTAGACGACCAGGGCAGGGGTATCAATTTCTTCTATGTTATCAATATCATACCATTCCCTCATGACCGCATCGGGGTTGCCTTGTGCGCGAGCGAAGACCGGATGGATTGGATTGTTGTGACGATCTCTTTTGTTTTGGCAGTTATCATTTGGTAATTCCGCGCGGCGAGAATTTCGCGGGTAAACAATTGAGAGCCGATGCCGACACAGACCACGCCCGCTTCAAACCAGGCCCTGAGGTTCTTTTCTGATCCATCGACACCGCCGGTGGGCATGACCCTGATCCATGGGCACGGGGCCTTGATCGCCTTTACGAATTCAGGTCCTCCAACGAAATTGGCAGGAAAGATCTTCACCACATCGGCGCCCATGTTCTGCGCGTTGATAATCTCGTTGAGCGTACTGGCACCCGGGCACCAAAACAGATTGTTTTTTTTGCAGAAACCGGCAACATCGGCGCTGATGACAGGCGAGACAATAAATTGCGCCCCGGCATCATAGAATCGTTGGGCGGAAGCCTCATCCATGATGGTCCCGGCACCCAGTACCATTTCAGGCATGGTCGCCTCAACAAATGGAACCAACTGTTTGAAAATGGAATAAGCATCGGCCGACCGGTTCGTGCATTCAAATAGCCTGACCCCACCGTCGTAAGCGGCCCGGATGACATTTTTTGAAACCTCCAGGTCATCCGGATTGAAGAGAGGAAGCAGCGCGTGCTGTGAAATAAGTTGGGTAATCTCCTGGCGTGAACGGTGTATCATGGAGCAAATTTACCGGATTATTTTCCCTTTGGCATTCCCGCTGGCAATGAAATTTTTTATTTCCTCCCTGGTAAGGATAGCAAACTCACCGGGGATAGAATGTTTCAAAGCGCCGGCCGCGACGGCAAATTCAATGGCTTCCTGATGGGTGAAACCCTCCATTCGGGCATGAATAAGACCTGCCATAAAAGCATCTCCGCTGCCGATGCGCTCCACGACATTTCCAAATTCATGAACCGTCGAAAAATGCAGCTGCTCGCCGCCAATCAATACACCGGAATAGCGCTGACTACCCGTGTCGCGGTTTTCGCGAAAGCTCATTGCCAACAATTCCATCGCCGGTAATTTCTCCTTCAGCTTCCGTCCACATTCTTTCAGTGCTTCCTCTTTCGGCAACGCCTTATCAATTTTTATTCCGAAATAGATTTCTGCCGTATCGATGTCACCGGTAATCACATCACAGTAGGAAAGCAATTCCGGCATCACTTCGCGTGGACTTTTTCCAAACTTCCACAAGGTGCTGCGGTAGTTAAGGTCGGCCGAGATCTTCACACCTGCCTTTTTTGCGGCTTGCAATGCTTCCAGACACACGGCGGCCGCGGTCGCTGAGACGGCGGCAGCGATTCCCGACCAATGATACCATTTTGCCTTTTCAAAGACCGTTGACCATGGAATCATTCCCGGTTGTAACGTAGCAAACGAAGAGTCCTTCCGGTCGTAAATTATCCTGGATGGCCGCAGGGAGTTGCTGGTTTCGGTAAAGTAAAGGCCCAAACGGTCTCCTCCCCGAAGAACAAAGGTTGTATCGACACCGTGCATGCGAAGGGCATCGACAGCGGCTTGTCCCAGGTCGTTTTCCGGAAACCGCGTCACGAACGAGGATGGTGTTCCCAGTCTCGACAACAATACGCTCACATTGGCTTCCGATCCACCATAAAAGGCTTCCCATGAACTGGCCTGTAAAAACCGTTGATGGCCGATGGTATTCAACCTCATCATTAATTCTCCAAAGCAAATGACGTTAGGGTTCATTCGCTCGTAATGTTATGTTCAAGGGCTGTATTAAATTCACCAATCATTCCTATTCTGTCCATTCAAAAATTGTTTACGTCTTTATTAATTATGTATTCAACTCAAACATGGCCTCGATCTCGACCGGAATATTATCCGGCAGCGAGCCCATCCCCACGGCGCTGCGCACACCGACTCCGTTCTCGGCACCCCAAACCTGTGCAAAGAGTTCACTGCACCCATTGATAACGAAAGGGTGCCGTTCAAACTCAGGAACGCAATTGACCATGCCAAGGACTTTGACAACGCGTTTGATCTTATTGAAGCTGCCCAGGTTGGCTTTCAGCGTCGCCAGAATGGCGAGACCCACCTGGCGGGCCGCCAGTTTCCCTTCCTCCATGGTCAAGTCCTTGCCGATCCTTCCGATGATCAGGCTCTTATCTTCTTTTACGGTGCCGTGCCCGGAAACATAAACGAGGTTGCCGATGATGAGGAATGGTTTATAAACACCGAGCGGAGTAGGGGACGGTGGTAATTTCAAGCCGAGTTGTTCGAAGGATTGGTCGGGTGTAAGGGAAGCCATAGGTTATAGGATTGAATTAAGTAAGAGAACTCCAAACAGTCCGGCTACCGCGATGATCGTTTCCATAAGCGACCAGGAGCGGATGGTATCTTTGATGCTCAAGTTAAAATATTCTTTGAACAACCAGAACCCGGAATCATTCACGTGGGAGAACAACAGGCTTCCCGCCCCAACGGAAAGAACCATCAGGTTGGGGTTGATCCCACCGCGTGCTACCATCGGGGCAATAATGCTGGCTGCCGTCAGCCCGGCT